>CAKUCE010000001.1 GCA_934643535.1 uncultured Clostridia bacterium
GGGGTGTGCGCCTGCGGGCGCACCAAAGGGCTTTCCGCTCGCCCTTTGGAAACCTTCGGACCGAAGCTGGCGAGAAACCCATAGGGCTGTAAGCCCCGCTCCCGCGCCGTAGTCGGCGCGTCATTCCCCGCCGGGGGCAAGGGGTGTGCGCCTGCGGGCGCACCAAAGGGCTTTCCGCTCGCCCTTTAGAAACCTTCGGGGACCGAAGATGGCGAGAAAAACATAGGACGGCAAGTCCCAATTCGCGCCGGCTACGGCTCCCGCTTTACTTCCTTCTGCACTCCATGTAGTACCGCTTTTCGTTGGCTTCTCCCATGGAGAAGGTTTTCCGGGGCAGTACGCCCAGCTCCCGGACCTGCTCGAAGAAACGGCTCTTGTCCGGCACGGGCAGCAGAAAACCCACGGCTCCTTCGCCCTTTGCCAGCTCCCGCACGGCCTGCTCCCCGTGAACATAGTCCAGCCGCGCGCCGGGATGGGCGGGCAGCCATTCGTCCAGGAACGCCTGCAGATCGCCCACGGCCAGCCGGTGGGGCGTGGGAATGGAGAGCGTTACTTCCTTACCCTCGTAGACCACCCGCATGTCCTGCGTGGCGTCCGGGTCGATCAGATCTTCGCCCCGACGGGCCGCATACGCCTCCAGCTCGTCCAGCAGATCGTCGCCGTCCACGCCGAAAAGCACCCGGTGAATGGGCTCAAAGCGCAGCGCGTCGTCGTAAATGTTCTCGATCTCCACCATGGCGAACCGGGCGGGATGGGTCATCGTTTCTTCCGGGGTCAGACCGGGCTTGACCTTGTCCCAGATGGCCTTCGCCGTGGCAAGACTGTGATTGCCGTCGCCCACGGCGAACAGCATGGGGTCGCCGCCCTGACGCAGCCGTTCCAGCGCCGTATAAACCGCGTCGATGTCCGCCGCATCCTCTACGGCGTAGCCCACCAGCTGACCGCCGTTCATCATCAGCGGGAAATCGTAGAGCTTGCGCAGCTGGCGGCGCTTCTGGAACAGCGGCTCCACCACCGAATGCATGGGATCGTCCATCAGCAGCATTACATGAGAGGTCTCCAGCGGCGCTTTTTCCCGAATGCGCACCCGGGGCGGGATCCGCTCGGCAATGGTGCCCTCGCTGGCGCGAACAAGGCTTTTCGCTTCGGGATGAAAATCATAGCATTCCAGGTCGATCATGCCGACCAGCCCCACCCGCGCGCCGAAAGGGGTGATGCGCTCCGTGAGGATAAAGCCCCGTTCCACAGCGGGAACCAGCGTGCCGTCCTGAAGATATTTTTCCATGGTGCGGCAGATGGCGGGCACCCGCACGTCGGTCTCGTTCAGCCAGCATTCCGGCAGGATTATGCGGAATGCGGAGGGCTGATCGCCCACCAGACGCTCGACCTCCTCCCAGTAGGCGGGCTGAGAGGTGAACTGGTCGCAGGCCACACAGGCCCACGCGGTCAGGTTTACGCCCTCCCGGGGCAGAAGCAGCTGGCCGGGATAAAAACAGCGATTGAAAACAGCCATTGAAATTTTCCTCCTTGAGAAAAAATTGGGGAAACAGACGGATCACGGCGTCGCCTCGCCATCCCGCACCATGCGGAACAGCAGCACCAGACATTTCCCGCTACCCCGGCTGGAAACCGTGGCCAGCGTCAGCAGCCGGTCCGACGGCTCCACGGAAACGGAGAAGCGGTACAGGCTGTGATCCACCGCCGACTGGACGTATTCCATCATCTGCGCGTCCGTGTCAAAAGCGGAGTGGGAAGCATAATCGAAATAGCCGGGCTTGGCGGGATCGCTGTCCGCCACGATGACGGAAAACAGCACGTAGCGCGCATCCTCGTACAGGGTGGTCAGCTGGGCAAAGCAGGCCCCTGCCGCAAACCCGATACCGCCTGACTGATACTGCCACAGCGGCGCAAGGCTCACGCCGGTCACATTGCCCTCGCCCCGCAGCAGCAGGTTCTCCGGCGGCGTGTTGATGGCGCAGCCCTTGTCCAGAAATACCGCGCCGCCATCGGAAAGGGAACCGCGGTAGTTGTGCGTCAGATAGTAGGTATTATTGCGCTGCACCACGTATTCATCCAACACTCCGGGAATGTTTAGACGGGCCAGTACGTCCGGGTATTCGGCATGGATTTCCTTCATGCTGTCCAGTACGTTGCACAATGGATTGTTGGGATAACGGCTCAGTCTGGTGCGGACGTTTTCTTCCTCCGGGAGAGAGGCGTCCGGGCTGCCCGTCCCGCTCTGGGAGGCGTCCGCTTTGGGCGCGGCAAACACCTGAGGCGTTGACGTGGGCGTAAAGGTTTCCCCGGCGGGCAGCAGATCCACCCGCACGCCCGCCTGCTCCAGCGCCTGTCCCTGCTGCTCCTGATAGGCCTGACGCACCTGCGCCATTTCCCGCTCGTTGGCGGAAAGGCTCATGAGGATTTTTCCCCCGGCGATCAGGCAGAACAGCAGCATGGCCGCTACGGCCAGAAGCGCCGCGACCCGGCCCCAGAGAATGGGCGGCTTTTCCTGCTTGGGCGTGGAGGGCTTTTTTTCCCTGGCAGACTGCGCGGGTTTGGGAGCGAAGGGCCTGGTAGGCGTCGGTTGGACGGAGGAAGGCGAAGACTGCACGGGACGGCTTTGACCGGAAAAACCGCCGGTTTCTGCCGGTGGGGCCTGATAAGGCTGGCCGGGCTGGAAGGGCGTTTCCGGGACGGCGCTTTGCGGGGGAGCGAAAAAAGCGCCTGAAGCGGACGGCGTGTCCCAGAAGGGTTGATCCGCAGACGGGGGAACGCTTCCGGAAAAGGGCTGATCGAAACCGTGCAGCGGCTCTGAGGTTCCTTCCGAGGACGGGATCGCCTCTTCCGGCGGCAGAGAGTCCAGCTCGAAGGGGTAAAATACCGGAACATCCGTTTCAGAAACCGGCGCGCTTTCTTCTGAGGGAACGGCGGGATCATCTTCGTTGAAATTCCAGTGAATCTCCGCCTTGGGCGCGTCGTCGCTGAAAAAGGCGTCCAGCTCGCTGCCCATGGGGGAAGCAGCCGGATCCCACAGGGGGCCGCTCTGCTGAAAGACCTTGTACCAGTCGTCCGCTTCGGCGGCGGGGGCTTCCGGCGGCACGCTTTCCCTGTTGGGGGCGGGAGGCTCTTCGGCCTTTTCGGTTCGGCGGGGCGCGGCGGAGAACAGCGGCTCGGAAGACGGGTCCCCGGCAGACTCCGGCTGCGGCCCGCCGGCTTCAGCTGCCGTTTCTTCCAGGAAAGTTTCCGTGTGCGGGGAAACCTCTGCCGTGGTTTCCGGCGCGGGCGGGGCCGTTTCCTCTTTTTCTTCAGGGGAAGAATCGGCCTGAACCAGATCCGGAACCGGCACGGGGGCTTCGGCGGAAACGACGGGAACAGGCTCGGAGGATGCTTCCGCAGGAGAAACCGCCGCTTCCGCAGCCCGGCGCGCCATGCGGCTGCGCCGCCGGGGCGCGGCAGGAGCAGCCGCGTTTTCTGTTTCCGTTTCAAGGGAAAGAACCGCTTCGTTTTCCGACGGCGCTGAAACAGCCTCCGTTTCGGCGGCGCTTTCGGCTTCCGGCGCGGGAACGGGCGCTTCCGGTTCCGGAACCGGGGCGAAAGGGCTGTCTTCAACAGGCTCTTCAGCGTTTCCGCTTTCTTCCGCGGAGAATGCAATGGGCGCGGAGGTTTTCTCCGGCTGCGTTTCTGCGGCGGGCCGGGTCACAGGCCACAGCGGCACGTCCGCAACGGGCCATTCCGGTGCGGCGGAGACGGGCGTTTCGGCTGCGGCTGGCCCGGCGACCGTTTCGGGAACGCCCGGCGCATGGAATGACGCGCTTCCCAGCGACGGACTGCGCTGCAAGTACCGGGGAACGCCCAGTACGTCCTTTTCCATGGGCCGCTGGGATTCGGGAATATCATCCGTTGATGGAGCCGCTTCGGCGGACGGCCATTCCGTCGGGCTCTGCCAGAGCGGCTGAAAGGCGGGCTCAGGCTGCGGCGGCATGGCCTGAGGCTGGGCCTCCGGCGGCCTAAAGGGCCGACCGTTCAGCGAAGGCTCCACGTCCGGAGCCGCAGGGGCCGCCGGACTGGGCGACGTGGGAGAACCCATGACGGCAGGCTGATAAAACGGCGTGCGGCCATATAGCTGGCCGGGACGCATCATCATCGGCGCGTGAGGCGTATGGGGCTTCGATACGGGACGTGACAGACGCTCATCCAGCGAAATCGGCTGAAAGGGATTGTCCGCCTCCCGGCGCTGCTTCTCCATGGATTCTCCTCCTTTCCATCAAATAGTAAAAGCCAAATATATAAGCCAGAAAAAACAGGCTTACAGAAATTCGCCGAAGGCGATCAGGGCGGCTTTGGAGCCCTTGATCTGGATTTTTCCCCGCAGCAAAGCGGACAGGGGCGTGACTTTCCGCTGGAGAATATCCATCAGATCCCGCTCCCGGCCGGAGACGATCACATCCGCCTCGTCCATTTCGGTCTTGGGAATGTAGCGGCCCTCCACCAGCGAAAAAGCGCACACATAGCCCGTGTCGGTGGCGCACAGGCGGTAGGAATAGGTGATGCTCTTCAGCTCGTCCTCATGCTCGCTCAGAATGCGGCAAAGCTGCTTCGTCCACACTTTCAGGCCCGCCCTGGGATCGGCCTGAGCGGACCATTCCTCCACAGCGGCTTTCAGATGGCTCATGCTTTGGTCAGCTCCTTTTCCAGTTGCTTCATCATGGCCCGGCAGCCGCGCTGAACGTCCTGCCAGGTCGCGTCAAAATTGCCGGTATACCACGGGTCGGCCACGTCGGAGCCGTCGCCGCAGAAATCCAGCAGCTTATGCAGTTTTCCCTTCGGGTCGCCCGGAAACATCCGGCGAAGGTTTCGCATATTCCAGTTGTCCATGCCCACGATCCAGTCAAAGCGATCGTAATCCTCCGGGCAGATCTGCCGGGCCCGTTTTCCCTGACAGGAAATGCCCGCCTGACGCAGCTTTTCCCGGGTGCCGGGGTGAACGGGATTTCCGATCTCCTCCGTACTGGTGGCGGCGGACCCCACCGCAACCTGCTCCGCCATTCCCCGGCGTTCGATCATATCCCGCAGCACAAATTCCGCCATGGGGCTGCGGCAGATGTTGCCATGGCAGACAAATAATACCTGAAACACCCAAACCTCCTGCAACGCCCTGAAAAGGGACAGCCTGATTGTACCATAAGCCAATGGCTTTTTCCACATTTTCCACATTTTCCGCTGACGGGTTTCCGGCGCTTTCGGCTTGTTTCTTTCTGGAAAAAGAAATATAATACCCTTGAGCGCGGCGTGGGACGGCGCTTTTCCCGCGCACGCAAGCAACCAAAGGAGCGGAGAAAATGGCTGAATTTACCAATGAACTGATCAAATGGCTCGGCGGAGGACATTCGCCCTGGCATACCGTGGATATGGCGGCCCGCTGGCTGACGGAGCGGGGCTTTGAGCCGCTTGCGCTGAACAAGCCCTTTTCCGTCCGCCGGGGCGGGCGCTATTTTGTGGAAAACGGAACCTTTCTGGCGGCTGTGACCGTAGGCCGGAAGGACGTGATCCGCATCGCGGCGGCGCATACCGACTGGCCCTGCATGCGCATCAAGCCCCGGCCCGAGCTGATCGCAGGCGGATGCTGCCGCCTGAGTGTGGAACCTTATGGCGGCGCGATCCTGAACACGTGGCTGGATCGGCCTCTGGGGCTGGCGGGCGTGGCTCTGCTGCGCACGGAGGATCCCATGCAGCCGGAGCGCCGTCTGATCTCCTGGGATGAACCCCTGCTGGTGATCCCCAACGTGGCCATCCATATGAACCGGGAGGTCAACAAGGGCGTGCCCTATAAGGCCAATGTGGATATGCTGCCCATCTGCCGCACGGTGCAGGGCGAATTTGAGAAAGACGGCTATCTGATCCGACAGATCGCCGAGCGCCTGCAAGTACGGCCGGAGGAGGTGCTGTCCTTCGAGCTGTGCGCCTACTGCTGCGCCGAACCCACGCTGCTGGGCTTTGAGAAAGACCTGCTGTCCTCTCCCCGGCTGGATAACCTCAGCTCCGTCCACGCCTGCCTGCAGGGACTGGCGGACGCGCAGGGCGACGGGATCAACGTGGCGGTCCTCTACGACAACGAAGAGATCGGCAGCAACACCCGCCGGGGCGCGGACAGCAGCACGCTGACGGTTATTCTGGAAAAAATGGCCCTGTCGCTGGGGCTGGACCGCACCGCGCTGCTGGACGCCTGCCTGAACGGCATGCTGCTTTCCTGCGACGCGGCCCACGCCATGCATCCCAATCATCCGGAGTATGCGGATTTCTCCTGCGCGCCGGTGCTGGGCGGCGGCGTTGCGCTCAAGCGCAGCCCCCGCTATTCCTCCGACGCGGAAACCTGCGCGGTGATCCGGGGCCTGTGCGATGCGAACCGGATCCCCCTGCAGATCTACATGAACCGGGCCGACCTGCCCGGCGGCAGCACCGTGGGCTCCATGGCCTCGGCACTGCTGGCCATGCCTGCCGCGGACGTCGGTATTCCCATCCTGGCCATGCATTCCGCCTGCGAGACCATGGGCGCGGCGGATCAGGATGCTTTTGTCCGGCTCTGCACGGCGTTCTTTCAGGCGTAAACCGGCTAGACGGTGCAGTCCGCCATGACGCCTTTCCCTTTTGAATATGGCCCATCGCTTTTGGCGGTGGGCTTTTTTGAATCCTAGACGGGATAACGCCGGTACTGCCCCGGCGTAAAGCCGGTGTAGCGCCGGAACAGCTTGCAGAAGTGGGCTTCGTCGCAGAAACCGAGGTGAAAGGCGACGTCCGCTACGCTGAGGGTATCGTCGGTCAAAAGTTGTCGGGCCTTGTCCAGCCGGAGGCGGAGCCAGTACTGCTTGGGCGAAAGCCCCACGCAGGCCCGGAAGGCGCGGTAGAAGGAAGCCTCGCTCATCCCGCACAATTCCGCCAGCCGGGGAATGTTCAGCCCGCCGGAAAGATTCATCCGGATATGCTCCAGCGCGGGCTGCAGGGCTGCGGGTCGTTTTTCGGCAAAGCCGGAGCTTTGCCGGAGCAGGTAGACCAGCTCATAGAGCTTGGCCTGCAAAAGAAGCGGGGAGCCGTGAACGTCCCAGTACAGGCTGGTGAGCTGACGCATGAGCCGTTCGCACTGGCCCTCCAGCCCGGCAGAGGGCACGATGGGGGAAAACTCTCCCAGACGGGCGGGCTGGCCGTCTTCCGTCAGAGTCAGAAATTTGATGCACAGGTTGGTGGGGATTTTCGGCCCGTGAGGCTGATTGACATGGGGGTGCGCCGGATTGTCCACCTGCATGGCGAAGCGGCTGCCCCGGGGCGTATAGAAAATGTCGCCCTGCCGGGGATGAAAAACCACGCCGCTGCTCAGCCGCAGGGTAAAGGCGCAGCCGCTTTCCTCCGGCAGAAAAAGCAGCAGCGCGTCCTCCGGCCGGGGCGCATCCAGATAGCTGTAATGGCCCCGATCGGCCCAGCACTGGGGCACTGCACTGATAAAACGCAGCCGCAGAGCTTCGGAATCTTCCACCGACAGCATGATACGCTTCCTCCTGCCTGATCGAAAAATACAATAAAGAACAGAAACCTACCTTGCACGGCCCGGCGGGGAACCGTACAATCATGACGGAAGAAGTATAGCACAACCGTTTCAAAATCAAAAGGATGAACCGAAACAAACAGAAACAGGGGAGGGAGACCGGCGCTGTGTCCGCCGGGAGGAAAAACGATGGAAAAATACTTTGGCGTCTGTTACTACCCGGAATTGTATCCCAAACAGAAGCAGGAGGAATTCGTCCGGGAGGACATCGAAAATATGCGCCGCGCCCATTTCAACGTGGTGCGTATGGCGGAATTCTGCTGGTGTCTGATGGAGCCGGAGGAGGGCGTATACGATTTTGACTGGCTGGAAAGGATGATCGGCCGGCTGGGCGAAAACGGCATCTATACGGTGCTGTGTACCCCCACCGCCACGCAGCCCGTCTGGATGGCCCGCAAGTATCCCGAAACCCTGTATGTGGATAATCAGGGCGTGCAGCGCAGCTACGGAGGGCGGCATTATCATTGCTATAATTCGCCCGTTTTCCGGGACTTTACGGAGAAAATCTGTCTGGAAATGAGCCGCCGTTTCGGGAAAAATCCCTATGTGCTGGGCTTTCAGGTGGATAACGAAATGGGACAGGAGCATTCCGGCCGCTGCCAGTGCCCCGTCTGCCGCCAGAAGTTTAAGGAAGCCATGAAGGAAAAATTTCATGGGAAGATCGACGCGCTGAACGACGCCTTCGGCTCCCTGTTCTGGGGCCAGCGTTTCGACGATTTCGACCAGGTGGAGCCGCCCGCTGCCGGCCCCCGGGAAGATTCCAAAAACAACGTGGGCTGGCGGGGCACCAACATGCCCGCCCTCCGGCTGGAATTCGAGCGCTTTGCCAGCGACAGCCTGGTGGACTATTTCCGGCTTCAGCGGGATGCGCTGCGCCGCTTCAGCGATAAGCCCGTCACGCACAACACCACCCATCTGGGCACCAACGCCATTGATTATTTCAAGCTGGCGGAGTACGAGGACGTGGCGGCGGTGGATCATTATCCCTATGCGCTGGACGAGACCAAGCTGGCTTCCACGTCGGTCTACTCCATGGCCCGCAGCTATAAGCAGCGGGATTTCTGGCTGCTGGAGACCCTCTGCGGCGGCGGCCACGGCAACTGGGCCTATCAGGGCATGCCCCACGGCACGCCCGGGACCTTCCGGCAGAACATGGCCTTCGCCTATGCGTCCGGCGCGGAGCTGATCACGGCGTTCAAATACTCCGTGTTTCCTTCCGGGTTTGAAAATCTGGGCTCCGGCCTGATCGACCTGAACCGGATCCCGGGCCGCCGGTACAGGGAATTCTGTCAGGCAGGGGAAGATCTTGCCGCCTATGAGCCGATTCTGAACCGCACGCGGGTGGTTTCCGAGGTGGCGGTGGTGCTGGACTATAACAGCCTGTGGGCCCATCGCATCAAGCCCATTCATAAGGCGTTCACCTATGAGGGCTATGTGCAGCAGCTGGTGGGCCAGCTGGCGGAATGGGGCGTGAATGTGGATATGATCGGCCCGGAGCATCCGCTGGAGGGATACCGCCTGGTCCTCGTGCCCTTTGCGCCCATCCTGCCGGAGAGCTTCCGCCAAAAGTGCCGGGAATATGTCGAAAAGGGCGGCGATCTGCTGGCCATGACGATGGCTTTCAGCCGGGACGAATGGGGCAGCGGCATTTTCGAAAAGAGCCCGGTGGGCATGACGGACTTCTTCGGGATGCACGTGGTGGAGATGGAGCCGGTTTTCGACGGCCAGACCGACGCGCCCGTGCAGATCGAAGAAGTGACCATCCGCAGCCACTTCTGGCAGGAAACGCTGGAATCGGAGGGGGCAAAGGTGCTGGGCGCATTTAGCGGCACCTACCGGGACGGCAGGTCCGTGCTGACTGAAAATGCCTATGGAAAAGGCCGCGCCCTGTATCTGGGCACGGCCCCGGCCCCGGAAGACGCGCCGGCGCTGCTGAGGTGGCTGCTGGACCGCTGCGGCGTGACGCTGCCGCCGGTACGGATGACCTGCGGTCTCAGCGTCGTGACCCGTCTTTCGGAAAACGAACGGTACTATTTTGTTTTCAATTCCCTGCCCGAAGAACAGGTCTGCCGCCTGAGCCGCCCGCTGGAAGCGGACTATGGCACCGGCGAGATGGGGGACGGGCTGCTCCGCCTGCCTGCCAAGGGATTTCAGATCCTTCACGAGCCTGCTTCCGCCGTCAGCCAGTCCAACTGAACCGCCATGGAGGCAATCAGGACCTGATCGGCCCGGACGTAGCCGTAAACGCCCTCGGTGGGCATGGGCCAGCAGATCTCTCCATCGGGGATCATCACATACCACCAGTCGCCTGATTGGGCCAGCACCAGCATGTGGGTGCTGGCCCCGATTTCGGTTACGGTGGGGTTCAACAGCCCGCCGGGATGCTGCTTCAGGCTTGCGGGCTTCGGGTTGACGGCGGAACGGGGCATGGAAATAAGGGGAAAGAAAATCTCTTCGTCATGGGGAAGCTCCAGATATTGAGTGACCATGTAGCCGCTCAGACCGCCTGCCTGTACATTGGCCCAGTCGAAGGGGTCGCCCGGCGCGGTGCCCAGGACCCGGACCAGCACGCCGTCGTCAAAAAGCCCCAAGTCTTTGGAACGGGACGAGGTACTCTGCCGCAGGTGAACGCCCTGGCAGACTGCGTATCCGGCAGGGACAACGCTTTTCTGCTCCCATGTCCAGACCTCCTCCTGCGTTCGGGGCAGATGGCTTTCCTCCAGATACTCCCAATAAGGCGGCAGATTGCTGACACCGGAGCAGGAACCCTGAGAGCCGTCCGGAGTGAAAAACTCGGAATCGTAGGTAGCGATTTCGTCGGTGGAATCGCCGCAGCGGAACAGGAAGGCCTCCAGCGTATCACGGTTGGCGCGGCGCACGCCCTTCCAGCTGCAATAGGCGGTACGGGCCGCATCGAAGGGGTACTGCCATATGGGCTTTACAAACAGGCTGTCCGTTTCGGAGGCGGAGAGCTGCCCGTCGATCCGGAACCAGAGCGTGCCCGGCTCGATGCGGATGCACAGGGGAGTGCCGCCGAAGAGCGCCTTTTCCCCGATGGGATACAGCCGGTCTCCCTGAAACATCACAAACAGCCGTTTCCCGTCCTTTTCAAAAACGGCCATCCCTTCGGCAATCTCGGACGCGTCGGAAAGACGGTAGGCTCCCGCCGCACATTCCCAGCCGGACAGCATGGGATGGGCGAAAAGAGCGTTCAGTGCTTCGGGAGCGGGGCCGACGAATTCCACCGCCTGTACCCGCGCCGCGCTGTCTATCAGCGTGCGCTCCCGCACGCCTGTCCGAAACGGGTCGCCGGTCAGCCCGGCAGCTCCCAGCAGCCCATTCTCTGCCAGCACGTCGCGGAAACGGTCTTCCAGTGCCGGCGGCCAGTTCATCTCGCTGCCATAGCAGGAGCTGAAAAATAGCCGCACGGCCAGGGCCGCGGCTTCCTCGCCGTCCCATTCCAGCGCCAGCAGATCCTTCAGGCCGGGAACGGGCCACGACACCTCCCATTGCTCCAGTGCGGCGGCCATGGCCCGGCGGCTTTCGGCGTTCCAGTGCAGAAACCAGCCTTCTTCCCGGGCTTCCCGCAGCACCGCCTGAATGGAGTTTTCGCCCGGATAGCGGGAGTTGCAGGGATTGGTGGAAAAGGGATTGGAGGAGGCGATCAGCGCTCCGTCCTGTATCTGATAGGTGCAGGTGTAGGCGTAGTCCTTGCCCTTGGGCCGTGCCCGAACGATCCAGCGGTCGTCTTCCTCCGAAACGGAGTAGTCGAAGCTGGTTTCCGTTTCTTCCGGCGTATAGCCGTAGACCTCGGTCAGGTAGTCCTGCAGATCGTCAAATCCGGGCGCGCCGCTGCGAACCGCTTCTTCTCCCGTTACGCTGGAAAGATTGGGCTCGTACAGCATGACCCGAAATTCCGGCTCCAGCTGGGCCGCAAAACGCGCAAAGCCCTGCCAGCAGGAATAATCCCCCTGCATTTCCGTATAGGCGTTCTCGCCGTCCCGATAGCCCGCCGTATTTCGAAAGCCTTCGATCTCGTCGCTGCTCAGATGGCCGTTGAGGGCATAGGTGATCTCGCGTCCCAGATAGGCGAAGTCGTTGTGAGCCTCGCTGTCCAGCAGCGCGTCATCCCGTGGAAGAAGGCGAAAGTCCAGACCGCCGGTATTGTCGATTCGGCCCACATAGCCCGTTTCGGGAGTCAGCTCAACGGTGCAGACCGTTTCGCCCTGCGCCGCGCTGACCAGCCAGCGCCCGTTCTTTTTCTGGGCCGACCATTGAGCGGCGCTGGCGTCCCGCCCGAACAGAGGCGAGGACAGAATGGCCTGCGCCCGGGCGATGGCTTCCTCTTCGGAGGCGACCGGCCCCTGCGGCAGCGCGCTCACGTCTTCCGGCGAAGGAACGGATGCGGCAAAGGCTCCAAGCGGGAATAGAAACAGAAGAAACAACAGAAGACAGACTGAAAGAGATCCTGCGCTCGTTTTCATTCTCATGAACGAACCCTCCCGAAACGGTACAAAGAATGGGGTCTCCGATTTCAAAAATGGAACGAACGGAAATGGGAAAATCTTCCGAATGGAGGAGAAAAAGAAGGCGAAGTTTACAAATGTGTACCGAAAAAGGCGTTTCAGAAAAATCTGAAATGCCTTTCAAATGCCGCAGCCTTACCGGCTCTTGTGGAACAAAAGCCGTTCATACCGTTCGGGATCGGCGTCCCGAACCATGATCTCCAATTCCTCGTCGCCCATGACGGTGTTGCGGCCGCTTTCGTAAAGCGCGTCCACCATTTTCTTCACGGCCAGCACCAGCGAATCCTGCTTATCCACCTGATGCTTGCCCTTGAGACGGAAGAAGGAATTGATCCAGTGGGCGATGCCGGCAAGACCGCTGTGCGCGTCCACGGCCACCGTGGCGGGCCGGTTCAGGATGGCGGCGGTGTCGAAAATGTTGTAGATTTCCTCGTCCTTCAGCAGGCCGTCGGCGTGGATGCCGGCTCGGGTCACGTTGAAGTGACGACCCACGAAGGGCTGACGGGGGCTGATCTCCAACCCGATTTCCCGCTCCATGAACTCGGCGATCTCGGTCACGGCGGTCAGATCCATGCCGTCGGTGGTGCCGCGCAGGGCCTGATACTCGATGGCCATGGCTTCCAGCGGGCAGTTGCCCGTGCGTTCGCCGATGCCCAGAAGCGAGCAGTTTACGCTGGAACAGCCGTACAGCCAGGCCGTGCCCGCATTGCTGACCACCTTGTAGAAGTCGTTGTGCCCGTGCCATTCCAACTGGGCGGACGGGATCTGCGCGTAGTGATGCAGGCCGTATACGATGCCGGGCACACTGCGGGGCAGCGCCGCACCGGGGTAGCTGACGCCATAGCCCATGGTATCGCAGGCGCGGATCTTGATGGGAATACCGCTTTCGGCGCTCAGATCCATCAGCTGCTCCGCGAAGGGCAGCACGAAGCCGTAGAAATCCGCCCGGGTGATGTCCTCGAAGTGGCAGCGGGGCACGATGCCGCGATCCAGCGCCGCCTTAACGATGGCCAGATACTTTTCCAACGCCTGCGAACGGTTCAGGTGCATTTTTTTGAAGATGTGGTAGTCGCTGCAGGAAACCAGCACGCCGGTCTCCTTTACGCCCGCCGCCTTCACCAGCTCGAAGTCCTTTTCGTTGGCCCGGATCCACGTGGTGATCTCGGGAAATTCCAGCCCCAGATCCTGACACATTTCCAGCGCTTCCCGATCCTTGGGAGTGTAGAGGAAAAATTCGCTCTGCCGGATCAGGCCCTTGGGTCCGCCCATCCGGGATTCCAGCTGGAACAGCTTGACGATCTGCTGGGGCGTAAAGGGGCTGACGCTCTGCTGGCCGTCCCGGAAGGTGGTATCCGTCATCCAGATCTCATCCGGCACGCAGATGGGCACCAGACGATTGTTGAAAGCGATCTTGGGGATGGCTTCATAATCGAAAATCTCCCGGTACAGGTTGGGTTCCTCAACATCCTGCAGTTGATACTTGTATTTGGACTGCATCAGCTGATTGGTTTTTTTGCTGAATTCAAGCATTCAGTTCAGCTCCTTTACAAAATCTGCCAGACGGTTCATGCCTTCCTCGATGGCCTCCATGCTGGTGGCGTAGCTCAGACGGCAGAAGCCGTCCGCCAGGAAGGATTCGCCGGGCACGATCACGGCATGCTGCTTTTCCAGAAGCGCGTTGGCAAAATCACTGCTGCTGGCGATCACCTTGCCGTCCAGACGCTTGCCCAGCAGGGGACGCACGTCCATCATCACGTAGAACGCGCCGTCGGGCTTGTTGCAGCTCAGACCGGGGATGGCGTTGATCCGCTCCACGATCCGGTCGCGGCGCTGCTGGAAAGCCTGACGCATGGTCTCCACGCAGGTCTGGTCGCCGCGGAGGGCCACGGCGGCGGCGTGCTGGGCGGCGCTGTTGGGCGCGGAGGTGGACTGGCTCTGGTAGTTGGTCATGGCTTTGATCACGTCCCGCGGCCCGGCGGTGTAGCCGATGCGGAAGCCGGTCATGGCGTAGGACTTGCTGACACCGTTTACCACCAGCGTATGCGCTTTGGCCTCCTCGCCGAGGGAGGCGATGGAGCAGGGCCTTTCGCCGGTGTAAAGCAGCTTTTCGTAAATTTCGTCGGAGACGATGTAGAAATCATGCTCGATGGCCAGCTGCATGACGTTTTCCATCTGCTTCCGGTTCCAGACGCAGCCGGTGGGGTTATTGGGGGAGGTCAGCAGGAAAGCCTTGGTACGGGGCGTGATGGCGGCCAGGATTTCGCCGTTGGTGGGCACGAAGCCGTGCTCTTTTTTCATTTCGACGAAAATGGGCGTGCCTCCTGCCATACGAACCATCTCCGGGTAGCTGACCCAGCAGGGGGTGGGAATGATCACCTCGTCGCCGGGATCGAGAAGAGTCTGGAACAGGGTATAGAGCGAATGCTTGGCACCGTTGGAGACGATGATCTCCTGCGGGTCATAATGCAGGCCGTGGTCTTCTTCAAAACGGTGGATGATCGCCTCTTTCAACTCGGCGGTGCCGCTGACGGGCGTATAGCGGGTCATGTTCTGATCCATGGCTTCCTTCATGGCGTTGCGGATGGGCAGGGGCGTATCAAAATCGGGCTCGCCGGCGGCAAAGCTGACCACGCTGACGCCCTGAGCCTTCAGGGCCTTGGCCTTGGCGTCCATCGCAAGAGTAGCGGACGGAGCGATCCTCCGTGCTTTTTCCGAAATCGTGCGGGGCATAATGGAAACCTCCCTCGTCAGGCAGAGCCTGAATACTGGACAAATGAAAGTTTTTTGGTTCCTTCCTGCAAAATGCACCGTTGGGGCGGGAAGGGCGGCAGCCGTTGCCGCGACAGGACACAGTATAGCATACGTCAAAAAATAAGTAAAGTGCGCGAATGATTATTTTTTGCTCTTCTTTCGTGAAAAAGAAGAAAAATGAATTTTTGAATTGCAGTTTCTGCATATGGAGTCCCGAAGGAGCTGCTCCCGGCGCTTTGGCGTTCCCGGATGCATTCCCTGCCCGGAAATGCCGGGACTGCCTGCGGTGTTTTCAGGTTGGCCATATTTTGTTAACGATTCCGCCGTCAAACCATCACCTGACGCACAGATAAATTTCCTATCCTCAAACTGCTGATGAAACGGCGAAAGGAGAGAAACGGAATTGATCGAGGTACGGCATTTGTCCAAGCGTTACGGAACGCATCTGGCGGTGGACGACCTGTCGTTTTCCATCGACAGGGGCGTGGTGTACGGTTTCCTTGGCCCGAATGGCGCAGGAATTAAACACAAACACAATAAACATTAAAAAAAGCCGGGGATCACTCCCCGGCTTTTTCGTGTTCCAAGTCTGCCAGCCTGTGGTTGATGACTTTGATCTGTTCTTCCACCACCGGCATTCTTTGGGCAAAATTGTTGTGCGCCCTCACTTCCCGCGTCAGCTCTTTGATCTGCACGTCCGTTACCGCCTGCGACGTTTTGATACTGTTTTCCACCTTGCGGTTGCTGGCCGCGTTGGTGATGATAACCCCTACAAGGGCCATCACCAGTCCCTTTACCAGTGGGCGGTACTACATTCTGGTGCCCATGGCGCAGCCTCTTGAGGAGACGGAGGATTCTTCCGCTACGGTCACGTGGCTGCTGACCACCTCCGAAAGCGCCTATACCAAGGCGGCGGGCATGAACGCCGCCACCGTGGAAAAAGAGGACGGCGACGAAGAAGGTCAGTTCCATGTGGCGGCTGCGTCCGAGCTGGGCGAAGGGCGGCTGGTGTGGATCGCTTCGTCGGAATTTCTGGACGATAACGTGAACGCCATGGTGTCCGGGGCCAACGGCAATCTGCTGATGAACGCCGTGGACTGGATGGCCGGGCAGGAGGAGACCATCTCCATCCGCGCCAAGAGTCTGGATGAGGACGGCCTGACCGTGACCGGCGCGGAGAACTCCCTGTGGAGCGCCGTGATGATCGGCATCCTTCCCGCCGCGCTGATCGCGCTGGGCATTGTGATCTGCATAAGGAGGAAACGGCGTTGAAACGTGGCAAGAGAGCATTGATCCTGGCAGGCGTACTGGCGCTGCTGGTACTGGCTTACGTGGGCGTACAGAAGAGCGTATCCCGGCCCGAGACCGTGGCGGAGGAAAGCGGGACGTATCCGCTGACCTCCCATACGGCGGAGGAACTGACGAGCCTGCAATGGAGTTCCGGCGATGGGGAAGAGCAGGAGGCCCTGCACTTTATAAAGGCGGACGGTCAGTGGCAGGCGGACGGGGACGAAGCCTTCCCTGTGAAGCAGGACAGCGTTGAAGCGCTGGTGGAAACGCTGACGGCGCTGGAAGCGGACCGGAAGCTGGAAAATGTGGAAAAACCCGAAGACTACGGCCTGTCGAAACCGTCCTTTTCGCTGACGGCAGGCTGGAGCGACGGCACGGAAACGGTGTACGCCATGGGCGATGAAACGCCCTTCGGCGACGGCTACTACCTGAGCCTTTCCGGGGAGGACGGCACCGTCTATACCGTGGCGGATTCGCTGAGCGACGCTTTCAGCGGAACGCTGCTGTCCTTTGCCCAGATGGAAGAACTGCCCGCTGTGGAAACCGCGACCCGACTGGTGGTGGGCGATACACTGGACGCAGAGGGAACCGCCCGGGAAACGGAAGGCGAAGAAGCCGCCCTGTGCTGGACGTGGAAAGCCACCGGGGAAAAGCTGGACGGCAGCGAAGTGGAAGCTCTGATCGACGAGATCAAAAACCTGAGCTGGACGGAACTCAAGGCGGTCAATGCCGATGACGAAGCGCTGTCCGGCTACGGCCTGACGGATGAACAGGCCACGGGTATTACCCTGTACGACGGCGAAACCATCGTTTGGAAGCTGCTGGCGGGGGCCGAAGCGGAGGAGGGCGGACGCTACGTCCGTCTGCCGGATTCTGCCATGGTGTACACGGCGGATGTGGACGCGCTGCTGGAAGCGGACGCCGACTCTCTGTATGACGCTGCGCTGACCGGTCTGATGGCGGAAGAAGTCAGCACGATCTCCGTCAAGGCGGGTGAGCAGGTATGGGAGTACGCCGCGGACAGCGCCGAAGCGGCGGACGAGACCTCCGACGCAAGCGGCAATACCGAAACGGAAACCACGGCCGAAACGCCCCGGTGGGAGCAGCTGTTTGAGAAGCTCTCCGCCATGAAGGCCACCGGCCGCGCCGCCGGAACGCCCGGCACCACGCCGGTGCTGGAGGCCCAGATCGTCACCCAAACGGGCGGGAAGGAAACCTTCGCTTTCTTCCTCTACGACGAAAGCAGCTACCTGATGCCCATCAACGAAAACACGGGTTATCTCTTCTCCGCCGACAAGGTGGATCAGCTGCTGCGCGTCCTGCGCCTGTGGGACGCCGAATAAGGGAAACCGGGAGAGGAGCCGCCTGCGCAAACGGGCGGCTCCTTCGTGCCTTCCAAAAAAATCCTTCTCAAACCGTTGAAAAGATTGTTTTTTTCTTGCATTTTGCGAATAAGTCTGCTATAATCTACCCGATTACGCACCTTTGTCGATGGCGCGTTTGTGCTTCGCCTGACGGCGGAGTGACCGCGCTGAAGCGACGCAAAGGGTGGATACAACAAGGAGGAACCCCAAATGGCAGTTATTTCCATGAAACAGCTCCTGGAAGCGGGCGTGCACTTCGGTCATCAGACTCGCCGCTGGAACCCCAAAATGGCCCCCTACATCTTCACCGAGCGCAATGGCATCTACATCATCGACCTGCAGAAGACCGTCCGCAAGGTTGACGAAGCCTACAATTTCGTGCGCGATCTGGCCATGGAAGGCAAGAGCGTTCTGTTCGTCGGCACCAAGAAGCAGGCTCAGGAGAGCATCGCTTCCGAAGCGCAGCGCTGCAACATGTACTATGTCAACAACCGCTGGCTGGGCGGCATGCTGACCAACTTCCGCACCATCCGCACCCGCGTGGAGCGCCTGAACCAGATCGACAAGATGGAACAGCAGGGCCAGTTCGAGCTGCTGCCCAAGAAGGAAGTTATCAAGCTGCAGCACGAGCGCGAAAAGCTGGAAACCAACCTGGGCGGTATCCGTGAAATGAAGAAGCTGCCCGGCGCGCTGTTCATCGTCGACCCCCGCAAAGAACACATCGCCGTGTCCGAAGCCCGCGCTCTGGGCATCCCGATCGTCGCCATCGTGGACACCAACTGCGATCCTGACGAAGTGGATTACGTGATCCCCGGCAACGACGACGCCATCCGTGCGGTCAAGCTGATCGCCGGCAAGCTGGCCGATGCCGTTCTGGAAGGCAAGCAGGGCGAGCAGGACGCCGCCGGCGAAGCCGCTCCCGAAGAAGAAGCCGCCAAGGTGGAAGAATAATTCAGCACGAAGCCTGCCAGAGGGGAATTTCCCCTCTGGCGCTGCCTGTTCTATTGCATTATAAATAAGAAGGAGAGATCCCTATGGCGAATATCACCGCTCAGATGGTGAAGGAACTGCGTGAAATGACCCAGGCCGGTATGATGGACTGCAAAAAGGCCCTGATGGAAGCCGAAGGCGAAATGGAAAAGGCCATTGAATGGCTGCGTGAAAAGGGCCTTGCCGCTGCCGCCAAGAAGGCCGGCCGCATTGCCGCCGAGGGCATGGTCGCCAGCTATGTGTCCGACGACGCGTCCGTGGGCGTGATCGTGGAAGTCAACTGCGAGACCGACTTCGTTGCCAATACCGACAACTTCAAGGCTTTCTGCGCTAAGGTCGCCAAGCACATCGCGCTGGCCAAGCCCGCCGACGTGGACGAGCTGCTGACCCAGAAGTATGTGGACGATGAAAGCAAGACTATCACCGACCTGGTGAGCGATGCGACCGTCGCCATCGGCGAAAAGATCTCCATCCGCCGCTTTGCCCGTTTTGAGACCAAGGAAGGCGCTGTGGAAAGCTACATTCATATGGGCGGCAAGATCGGCGTTCTGGTGGAAACCAAGAACGACAATCCCGCTTCCTTCTCCGCTCCCGCTTTCAAGGCGTTCTATCATGACGTGGCCCTGCAGATCGCCGCTGCCCGTCCTTCTTATGTCCGCAAGAGCGAAGTGCCCTCTGAGAACCTGAACAAGGAGAAGGAAATCCTCCGCGCTCAGGCCCTGAACGAAGGCAAGCCCGAGAAGATCGTGGACAAGATGGTGGAAGGCCGTATCGAGAAGTATTACAAGGAAGTTTGCCTGCTGGATCAGCCCTTCGTCAAGGACAGCGACAAGTGCATCAATCAGGTTATGGCCGAGACTGCCAAGGAAATCGGCGCGAACATCGACATCGTGCGTTTCGAGCGTTTTGAGCGCGGCGAAGGCATCGAAAAGCGTCAGGACAACTTCGCGGAAGAAATCGCTGCTCAGATGGCTGCCAGGGGCTAAGCCCCTGGACCCGTGGACTGCGCGCCTTTGGCGCGCAGGGTACTCGGAGACAGGAAAGTTGGCTCCGGAGTTACCGCCGCTCGGCGACGGGCCTCGCGGCTCGCAATATGGGTCGGGATTCTGCAAGTAATTTTTAGACGAAAAAAGAACATTTGCCAGTGGTAAATGTTAGCCCCGTTGCCCTGTGACTAGGCTGCACTTGTGCGGTCAGCAGCGGGATTCTCAAGGGTTATAACCCTTGAGCGGGGGTTTTCAGGGGGCAGCGCCCCCGGATGAAGCATCAGATCATCTACCATAAGGTGGATGTAAACCCCACCGCCTGACGACCTGACCGCACGTGTGCGGTCAGCAGCGGGATTCTCAAGGGTTATAACCCTTGAGCGGGGGTTTTCAGGGGGCGGAGCCCCCTGAAGGGCCGTTGCACGAAAACGAGGAACTTGAGGGGCTTTGGCCCCGCTCCCTCCGTTCTTCCTGCAGCGGCCCTTTTCTTTGGCACAGGATATGCGAAGAAGGGGGAAACAAAATGGCGACTTATCATCGGGTCATTTTGAAATTGAGCGGCGAAGCGCTGGGCGTGGACGGACATGGCTTCTGCCATGAAAAATTTGAAGAGGCCGCGCGGATGCTCATCGACGTGCAGAAAACCGGCGTGGAGCTGGCCGTGGTCATCGGCGGCGGCAACGTGTGGCGCGGCCGCCGGGGCGCAGCCATGCGCATGGGCACCGTGGCTGCCGACCAGATGGGGATGCTGGGCACATTGCAGAATTGCCTGTATATGCGGGATACGCTGGAGCATCTGGGCGCGAAGGCCGCGGTCATGAGCGCGCTGGAAATGCCCCGTATCGCCGAGACCTACAATACCGTCGCCGCGATGGAAAAACTCCGTCAGGGCCAGATCCTGCTGCTGAGCTGCGGCATCGGCAACCCCTGCTTCACTACCGATACCTGTGTGGCCCTGCGCGCCATTGAACTGGAATGCGATGCGGTGCTGATGGCCAAGAATATCGACGGTGTGTATACCGCCGATCCCCATGTAGACCCCAGCGCCACGCTGATCTCCGATATTTCCTACGGTGAAGCCGCCGAACGGGGCCTGAAGGTGATGGACGCGACCGCGTTTATCCTGCTGCGGGATAATCATGTGCCGCAGGTGCGCGTGTTCGGGCTGGAACCTCCCACCAATATTCTGCGCGTGCTGGAGGGCGATCCCATGGGCACGGTGCTGCACCCCTGATCCCGAAAGAGAAGGAGAAACGAAGAATGGATACCAAACAAAGCCTTGCCAATGTAATCACCGAGGCCATTGAGGCCTGTTACCCCGGGGTGGAGGGCCTGCCGGACGCTGCCGCGATTTCCGGAATGCTGGAGATCCCCCCGGAAAAGGAAATGGGCGATTACGCCTTCCCCTGCTTTAAGCTGAGCCGCGCCCTGCATATGGGCCCGCCCCAGATCGCCGGAAATCTGGCGGGAGCCATTTCCGCCGGGCACCTGTGCGAAGCCAAACAGCAGGGCGGATACCTGAACTTCTTCCTTAACCGGGATAATTTCGCCCGGGAAACGCTGGAAACCGTGCTGTCCGCCGGGGAAAACTACGGCGCGGGACAGGAAGGTGCGGGAAAGACCATCTGCCTGGACTATTCCTCCATCAATATTGCCAAGCGGTTCCATATCGGCCACCTGAGCACCACCATGCTGGGCCACAGCCTGGCCCGTATCTACCGCTTCCTTGGCTATCAGACGGTCAGCATCAACCATCTGGGCGATTGGGGAACCCAGTTCGGCAAGCTGATCTATGCCTACAAGACCTGGGGCAGCCGGGAAGAGGTAGAGGCCAAGGGCGTGCCGGAGCTGACCCGGCTATACGTGAAATTCCATGAGGAAGCGGAGCGGCATCCCGAGCTGGAAGACGAGGGCCGCCGCTGGTTCAAGGCTATCGAGGACGGCGACGCGGAAGCGCTGGAGCTGTTCAACTGGTTCAAGGAATTGACCCTGCGGGACGCCAAGCCCGTTTATGACCTGCTGGGCGTGCAGTTCGACAGCTATAACGGCGAGAGCTTCTATGTGGATAAGACCGACCGCGTGGTGGAGGAGTTGCGGGAGAAGAACCTGCTGACTATTTCCGACGGTGCGTCCGTGGTGGATCTGGACGAGGAAAAGTCCGGCATGCCGCCCTGCCTGATCCTGAAAAAAGACGGCACCACGATCTATGCGACCCGTGATATTGCCGCCGCCCTGTACCGCAAGGAGACCTATGATTTCGATAAGTGCCTCTACGTGGTGGCTTATCAGCAGGACCTGCATTTCCGGCAGTGGTTCAAGGTCATCGAGAAGATGGGCTATCCGTGGTATAAGGATCTGGTCCATGTGGCCTTCGGCATGATCTCCTATGAGGGACAGAGCCTTTCCACCCGCAAGGGCCATGTGCTCTTTTTGGAGGACGTGCTGAATATGGCCATCCAAAAGGCGCGGGCTATTATCGAGGAAAAGAGCCCCAACCTGGAAAACAAGGACGAAGTGGCGCGGCAGGTGGGCGTGGGCGCAGTGGTCTATGCCGATCTGCAGAACAGCCGCATCAAGGACATCGACTTCAGCTGGGATCGTGTGCTGAGCTTCGACGGCGAGACCGGCCCCTACGTGCAGTACACCCACGCCCGCTGCTGCAGCGCGCTGCGCAAGGCCGAGGGTCTGGAGGCCGCCGAGCCGGATTACAGCGCCCTGTCGGACGACTATGCGCAGGAGCTGCTGCGCCAGCTGAGCCGCTTCCCCGAGACGGTGCGGGAGGCTGCCAGCCGCTACGAGCCCAGCATCATCACCCGGGCCGTTACCGAGCTGTGCAAAGCCTACAACAAGTTCTATTATGAAAACCGTATCATCGTGGATGAGGCTCCCGTGCGGGAGGCCCGTGTCCGCCTGACCAAAGCGGTGAAGGATACCATCAAGACCGGTCTGTATCTGATCGGAATCGAAGCGCCGGAGCGGATGTAAGATGCTGTTGACCAGTACGAAAAATCCGATCGTGCAGTCCGCCAAGGCCCTGCAGACGGCCAAAGGCCGCCGGGAGCAGGATGCGTTTCTCTGCGACGGCGAGCATATGACCGGCGAAGCCCTGCGGGCCTGCCCGGAAAAGGTCTCCGCTCTGTTTGTGGAGGACGGCCAGCAGGAGCGTTTTGCCCCCCTGCTGGCGCTGGCCCGGCAGACGGAATGTACGATCTACGAAGTGAGCATGGCGGTGCTGGAAACCATTTCGCAGGTGAAGACGCCGCAGGGCATCGCCGCCGTCTGCGGCCTGCCGAAAGCCTGCCCGCTGGAGCGGCAGGGACAAAAGCTGCTCCTGATGGAGAACGTGCAGGACCCGGGCAACGTGGGCACCATTCTGCGGACGCTGGACGCGGCGGGCTTCGACGGCTGCGTCCTGACCCCGGGCTGCGCCGATCCCTTCGCCCCCAAAACCATGCGGGCCACCATGGGAAGCCTGTTCCGGGTGCCCATGACCTTTGTGGAAAACGGAGCGGAGGCGGCTCGTTGGCTGCGAACGAACGGATGGGCCGTGATCGGCGCGGAGCTGCGCGGTCAGCCCTTCTATCAGCGGGGCACTCGCCCGGACAAGCTCTGTGTGCTGATCGGCAATGAGGGCGCAGGGCTGACGGAGGAAATTCTGGCCCAGTGCAGCTTCCGCTATAAGCTGCCCATGCGGGGCGGCGCGGAAAGCCTGAACGCGGGCATTGCCGCGGCGGTCATGATGTACGATCTGATGAACCGGTAAAACAAAAACGAGGGGCTGCCGATCCAAAAGCGGAACGGCGGCCCCTCGTTTTTGTTTGGGTCTTTATTCGCTCATTGAAGAAAAATGAATTTCGTCCCCTTCATAGGAGACGGCATACACGCCTACAGGCTCCGGCCAGTCGCACTGTTCCTCCAACCCCAGCGCCTCGTCGATCTGATCCCAATAGAGATAGTCGTCGATGCGCAGAAAGAGAAAATCGCAGCGGTTTTCCCGCAGCAGACGGTAGAGGCTCTCGGTGGTCAATTCGCCCAGACGGTCGTAATCCTCCACGGGATATTGAACGATATGCATCCGCATGGGCAGGGCGTAATATTGATAAATATGGGTTTTGCCGCTGGTGCTTTTGATCTCGGCAGCGCTGTAGCTGCAATCGATCAGCAGGGCGTGCCGGTTGGCGTATTCCTCAAAGGGGAAGCCTCCCAGCTCTTCTTCATAATATTCCAGCGCAAAGGGACGAAAGATCCCATCGTCGTTCTGAAGCGGAAGCTGGCCGGTGAAGACCTCCGGCGGCTGGATCAGCAGCATCAGGGGCAGAATCGCCGCCACGGCCCAGCGGGCCGGAAGCTGAGCCGGGAAGCGCCATGCCTCATCCTGCCCCGCCAGCAGGCGGATCAGCAGGAAGACGAAGAGCATCAGCACCGGCGTGAGCGCAGTGTTCATGTAGTTCAGGGCCACGGCAGCGATCTCCTCCTGCACCACGAAGCCGGCGATCAGGCCCACGGTGTAGCACAGCGCCGCCACGGTCAAGGCCAGCAGCGCGCCCAGCGTCCGGCGGCGCTGGGCCCTGGGCTGAAACGCCGCCAGCACGATCGCCAGTCCTGCGCCCACCAGCAGCCACGGGTAGGCACTGTGCCAGAGAGAATCGCCGAATTGGGCGACCAACGGCTGCAGCCGCTCCCACAGATCGCTGCTCAGGGAACCCATCAGTTCGCCGGTGCGGGGATTGCCGCCCAGCAGACTGGCAAGGGAGGGAGCGCTGACGCTGGTGACGGCAGGGGTCAGCCCGTAGGCGGCTTTCGCCAGCTCCGCCTGTTCATAGGCAAGCTGGGAATGGTAGTGATACAAGATCGACCACGAGAAATGCACGATGACCGGCAGAAGCACGGCCAGCCAGCTCATCCAGCGCAGGGCACGGACGGGCCGGCCAGATTTTTTCACGCCGGGAATGGAAAACAGCATGGACGCGCCGATGACCAGCGCAAACAGCAGACCGGAATAGATCTTCATCCCCGTCAGCACCGCCGCGGCGCACAGGGACGGCAGCCACGAAGCGGGACGATCGTCCCTGCGGAAGAACAGACTCAGAAGCCCCGCCGTCAGCAGCGCTGCCATGGGGCCATCACCCCGGGTGGAAAAGACTGTCAGGCCAAAGGTGGAGAACAGATAGGCCAGCACGGCTCCGGTCAGGGCCGGGAGCCATTTCCCTTCCAGCAGATCGCCAACCGCCATGCAGGAGGCCAGAATCGCTGAAGCAATCACCATCAGAAGCCCCGCGTCCTGCCAGCCAAAGAACCGCACCACGCAGTATTGCAGCGAAGCCAGCAGGGGAAAATAGTCGCTGTGGCCCATGTTGGTGTCCATATGAATGGGAAAGCGTCCGTCGGTGTACAGCTCCCGGACGATCCGCATCCAGTAGGAATAGGAGTCATGATCGGTGATCCGCACGTTCTTCAGTGCCAGAAGACATCCGGCGCACAGCAGCAGCCAGACCAGCAGATTGGGCCGCAGCACCCGCTGGCGAAGCTGCCGTCGGTTGAACAGCAGCAGCGCCAGCCCCGCCGCCAGCGCGGCCAGACCGCCTGCCATCAGCAAAAAGGCCGTCGCTTGCCGCAGCGGAAGCACGATCACGCCGATGTAGGCCGTCAGCAGCATGCCGCATACGGCGCACAGCAGCGCCTGTCCCAGCTTCAGCGGGCGTATCAGCGCCATCCAGAGCAGGGCCCAGCCCAGCAGCGAGGCAAAATACCATCCGTCCGTCATTTGATTTCAGTCCCTTCCGGGTGAGATAGGAAAAGGGGACTGCGCAGCCCGCAGTCCCCCGAAAAGGATTCGCCTTAGTTGCCGCTGGCGGTCAGAAGCTCGATCACGCTGGAAGGCAGCTTGCTCAGCACGGTGTAAAGCACCTGAGTGGCGTTGGTGCTGATGGAGGTGATATAATCGGTGCATTCTTCGTCGCTCATCTGCAGGGGCTGCAGGGCGGTCTCCGCCGTGGCGGCCTCGATGGCCTTCAGGGCGCTGTCGTCGGCGTTCTCCGTCGTCTTGAGGCGCAGGGAGAACAGGGGACGCTCGGAGGCGGCCAGCTCGGTCAGGGCCACCGCGTTTTCCCGGACATAGAGGGCCATCACCCGGTCGGTGCTGTCGCCCTCCACGGAGGCGGCGTAGGTGAAGGTAACCTGGGTTTCATCCGCCAGCAGGGCCAGCCACCCGTCGGCCTTGCCGTCCGCGACGGTCAGCACGCCCTTGACGGTCAGTATGGGCTTTTCCTTGCCGTCGTCCACTTCGTTCATCGCGCCGTCCAGCGTATAGGAGCCGTCCTCCTCGGTCAGCACGAAGGCCAGATCGGCTTCGGTTTCGCCGTCCTCGCCCAGCATCATGGTGGCGCTGTGATTCACAACGCCGTCCTTCGTCAGGCGGTTGTAGGCGGCGGTCATCTGGACGCTTTCCCTTTCGGTTTCGCCGTCGTCGTCCGTCACGGTCATGGCGGAATCCATGGTCATTTCCAGCGCCACCAGATGGCTGTCGTCGGCATACAGGGTCATGACCACGTCCATTTTTTCCATGTTGTCCATAGCCTTTTTCAGCTCGGCGGCGGCTTCTTCCCCGGTCATGGAGCCGGAATTGGTCAGAATCTTCTGAACGGTGGAGCTGCTTTGCAGCTTGGCCACGTCGTCCTTGGTCTGGGTGATCTTTATGCTCTGGGTGGCGGGATCGTGAGCGTCGCTGGTGAAGCTGCCCTCGGTGATCTCCGCCCGATCCAGAATGCCCAGCACGTAGTCCAGCATGGCCGGGTCGTCGCCGTAGAGCTTCTGGAGCTGCTCGCGCAACTCGTCGCTCTTCAGCTCGGCGGGCGGGGTGAGGGAGGGATCGGCCAGCGCCATCCCCTTCAGCTCGCTCATCATACCGGCCTGGCTGAAAAGATGGGCGATCATGGGCTTGATCTGGTTCAGCGTCTCCTGAGTCATGCCCTCCTCGGCGGAGGCCAGCTGGGTCAGCACCTGACCGATGTCCTCGGCGGAGGCGTAGACGGGCTTGTCGCCCAGAAGGGCGCTGTCCAGATACAGTCCGTCGCCGGTCATGCGGGCGGCGGCGCTGAACACGTCCTCGCCGGACAGGTTCAGCGTCAGCATTCCGCTGTTTTCGCCCTGCAGAAGGCGCAGGGTCAGCACATCGCACAGATCCATCACCGCAGGCACGGAGGCCATGTCGTCGCCGGGGATCAGCTGAACGCTGTATTCGGTGGCGGCCGTGGCGCTCAGGGGCAGCAGGGCGCACAGCAGCGCCAGAAGGATGGCCAGCAGCTTGGTTTGTTTCATGTTGGTTTTCTCCTTTCAATGGCCGTCTGGGACGGTTCATTTCAACCGCTTTCATCATACAACATTCAGAGGCTTTTGTCATGTGTTTTGAACCGAAAACCGGCAAATGGAGTGTAAAACCTTCCTTTTGGGGGCTGAATGCTCCGGCGCAGGAGAAAAACAGGGTAAATTCTGGATAATCCGCCGTCTGTATGCTATACTAGCCAGGATAAGGGAGGGATGATATGCGCTTTACCAAAATGGAAGGCATCGGAAACGACTATATTTATATCAACGGTCTGGAAGAAACCGTTGCCGACCCGGCGGCCCTGAGCGTCCGGATGAGCCGTCTTCATTTTGGCTGCGGCTCTGACGGGCTGATCCTGATCCTGCCCAGCGACAAGGCGGATTTTCGCATGCAGATGTTCAATAACGACGGCAGCGAAAGCGAAATGTGCGGCAATGGCATCCGCTGCGTGGCCAAATACTGCCACGACCGTGGACTGACGGACAAAACCGACCTGACCATTGAAACGGGTGCGGGGGTGAAGCGCCTGCAGCTGAATGTGGAAAATGGGCAAACGGTCAGTGTGCGGGTGGATATGGGCCTGCCGGAGCTGAACGGCCGGAAGATCCCCACGGCGCTGGACGGCGGGCCCATCGTCGGCCACGTGCTGTCCGCCAACGGACATGAATACCCCTGCACCTTTGTCAGCATGGGCAATCCTCATGCCGTCACCTTTGTGGACGACCCCGACACGGCTCCCGTGACCACGGACGGCCCGGTGCTGGAGCGCGACCCCGTCTTTCCCCGAAAGGCCAATATTGAATTTGTACAGGTGATCGACCCCACCCACGTGAAAATGCGGGTCTGGGAGCGGGGCACCGGCGAGACGCTGGCCTGCGGCACGGGAGCCAGCGCGGTAATGGTGGCCTGCGTGCTGAACGGCCTGACGGAACGCCATGCGGAGATCGCCCTGCCCGGCGGCAAACTGAATTTGGAGTGGAACGAGCAGGATGGCCACGTCTACATGACAGGCCCCGCTACGTTCGTGTATGACGGCCAGTGGCTGCAGGACTGAGCCGTCCGCCCGAAATGCAGAAAACGGGCCTTGTTCCCTGAAAAGCCAGCGCAGGGCAGCGCCTTGCAGATGACGACCGACGAAGGAGGAACCAAACCATGCTGAAGGTGAATCCCCATTATGAAAAGCTCCCCGGCAGCTATCTCTTTGCGGAGATCGCCCGCCGGGTAAAGGAATACGGACAGGAGCATCCTGACGCGCAGCTGATCCGTCTGGGCATTGGCGATGTGACCCGCCCGCTGGCCCCCACCGTGGTGGAGGCCATGGAGAAAGCGGCCCGGGAAATGGGCCGGGCCGAGACCTTTCGGGGCTACGGCCCGGATTACGGCTATGATTTTCTGATTCAGGCCATTCTGGACAACGACTACAAAGGATTGGACATTCAGGCGGACGAGGTGTTCGTCTCCGATGGCGCCAAGTGCGACGTATCCAACGTGCAGGAGCTTTTCTCCGACGACGCGGTGGTGGCCGTCACCGACCCGGTCTATCCCGTGTATGTGGATTCCAACGCCATGGCGGGCCGGGCGGGAACCTACGTTCACGACCGCTGGGACCGGCTGTGCTATCTGCCCTGCACGGCGGAGAACGGTTTTGTGCCGCCCCTGCCCGACCGGCCGGTGGATGTGATCTACCTCTGCTACCCCAATAACCCCACGGGCACGGTGCTGACCAAAGAGCAGCTGAAGCCCTTTGTGGAATACGCGAAGGCCAATGGAGCCATCATTGTGTATGACGCGGCCTACAAAGCCTTCATCACCAGCGGCGCGCCCCGGAGCATCTACGAGGTGGAGGGGGCGAAGGACGTTGCCATCGAGTGCTGCAGCTATTCCAAGACCGCCGGCTTCACCGGCACCCGCTGCGGCTTCATGGTCATCCCCCATGGAGTGAAGGGCATTGGCGGGCAGGGTCAGTCTGTGGAGCTGAACACCATGTGGAAGCGCCGCATGGGCAGCAAGTTCAACGGGGTCAGCTATCCCATTCAGCGGGCCGCCGAGGCGGTCTATTCAAAGGACGGCTGGGGCCAGTGCATGGAGAGCATCCGCTATTATCTGCGCAATGCGCAGGTGATCCGGGAAGGGCTGGAAAAGGCGGGTTACACCGTATTCGGCGGCGTGGATGCGCCCTACATCTGGATGAAGACCCCCGATCATATGGACAGCTGGGACTTCTTCGATCTGCTGCTGAACCGTTATCATGTGGTAGGCACGCCCGGCGCGGGCTTCGGTCCCTGCGGCGAAGGTTACTTCCGGCTGACGGCTTTCAACACGCTGGAAAAGACGCAGGAAGCCGTGGAGAGGATCGTCCGGGGATAACCCCCTTTCTTCCATAAAAGAAAAGAGCTTGGAGGCTCGCTCATGGGTCAGGCGGCGAGCGCCGCTGCCCGGGGCGAAAATCAAAGCTCTTTTTTCGTTGGCCCGGGCCGGACTTTCGGACCGGGCACATCTGCGCCTTCCCTTTTTGACGAACCAAAAGAAGCGCCCGAAGGCGCTTCTTTCTTTTGGGATTTGTTCAGATCATTCGCCGACGATCAGAGCGTAGGCTTCGGTGCCCTGGTCGATGATATCCTGCAGACCGCGGCCCTTGAGTTCTTCGTACTTGGCGAAGAAGTCGTCCACGGACAGCTGGCCGGCCACGCACTGGTCACGCAGGGCGCAAACGCCGGAGGTGATCAGTTCCGCGCGGTATTCCACATACGCTTCGGTCTCCAGGGTCGGAGGCATGGCGTAGTACTTGCCGTCGTTGACGCCGTGCTCGTTCAGGCCGTCATAGAAGGACTTGCGGGGAACGGTCAGTTCGTCCACGGTCTTGCCGGAGAACACGCACTGCATGAAGGCGTCGTTCTGCCAGTTGCCGCCGACGGGCTCGAATTCCATACCCAGGGTACGGTAATCGTTGAAGCCAGCCGCAGTGATTTCAGGGTTGATGACGGGGCTGCCGTCCACCATGGTGTAGGTGTAGCCTTCGATGCCGTAGTTGTACAGCATAACGCCCTCGTCAGAGAACATCCAGTTCCAGAACTTCAGGATGTCTTCCACCTTGCCGTCGGCTTCCGCCTTGGCGGTGATGCACCAGTTGCCAGTGATGCCCTGGCGCTTCTGGATCCACTGGTCGCCGTAGGGGCCGGTGATGGGGGCGCAGGTCAGGTACAGGCCGTCTTCCACGCCGTTGGCGATCAGAGTCTCGGAGTGCACAGCGCACTGCTCGGCCCAGGTGAACACGGTGCCGGCCAGGTTGCCGGACATGGTGTTGTACATGTCAGCCTGATAGCGGGTAGCGAATTCCTGGTCGATGATCTTGTCAGCGTAGAGCTGCTGCATTTCGGTGATGAATTCGCGATAGCGGGGATGCTCGTACACCATGGTGTAGGTGCCGTCATCCAGCACGCAGAACTGACCATCGTTGGAAGCCTTGATGCCGAAGGCGTTCAGCAGGGCGTGCAGGGAACGCTCGCCGTTCTGGCCCATTTCCAGCACGATCGGGATCTCGTCGGTGGTGTCGCCGTTGCCGTTCATGTCGTTGTCACGAACGCCGTACCAGTAGGCTTTCCACTGCTCCCAGGTGGTGGGAACGTCCATATTCAGCTTGTCCAGCCAGTCCTTGCGGACGGCGGTGGACTGGGAACCGGGCACGTTCACGATGGTGGGGATGGTGTAGAAGTGACCATCGGCGGCTTTCCAGTCAGCGAAACGCTCTTCGCCAACGGCGGCCACGATGTTGGGGATCAGATCCAGATAGTCGTCCAGAGCCACGATGGCGCCTTCGTTGGCCAGAGCGGCAACGCCGTAGGTACCGGGCCGGATCAGGTAGGGCAGGTTGTCCACGCCGCCAGCCAGAGCGGTCGCGATCTGGGTGTTCCAGTCGGAGTCAGGACGCCAGTCCACCTGCAGATGGACGTTGGTGTACTTCTCGACGGTGGGCAGATAGTAGCAGCCGTCGAATTCGGTGGGATACTGGTTGAAGTGGATGCCCAGAGCCGTAATGGTCAGGGGCTCATCCAGATGGAACGTCTCGGAAGGAGCGATTTCGATGTCCTTCCACCAGCCGTCCGCCATTCCGCCGACCGTATCCGCCATCGCGGAGGTCAGGGACAGCAGCATGACGAGAGCCAAAGCGAGAGATACCAGTTTCTTCATGCGTAGTTCCTCCTTTTATTTTTCCTTCACAGCGCCTTGACGCTGGTAAGAACAGAGTTGCGGCAGATCAGCCCTTCACCGAGCCCAGCATGACGCCGGACACGAAGAACTTCTGCAGGAAGGGATACAGCACCAGCATGGGAACCATGGAAACCACCAGCACGCCGTTTTTCAGCTGCTGGCTCAGCGCGGCGACACCCTTGTTGGTGGCGTCGTTGACGGAGGCCAGATTGGAGGTGGAGGTCTCGGCGTTCAGCACCAGCTCCTTCAGGAAGAGCTGCAGGGTCTTATGCTCCTGGCTGTGGATCAAAACCAACGGGTTCAGGTAGTCGTTCCAGTGGCCCACGATCAGCCACAGGGCCACGGTGGCCAGCACGGGCTTGGACAGCGGAATCACCAGTTGGAACAGGATGCGGTAGTCGGTCGCGCCGTCGATGCGGGCGGATTCGATCACCGAGAAGGGAATGGACGAGAAGTAGCTGCGGATAATCACCACATTATATGCGGTGATCATGGAGTTCAGAATCAGCGCCCACAGGCTGTCGTACAGGCCCAGGGAGCGGATGGTCAGGAACAGCGGCACGATACCGGCGTTGAACCACATGGTGAACATGATGATGATGACGTAGAGCTTCTTGCCGTAGAAGTTGCCGTAGGCCATGGGATAGGCGGCCACGCAGGTGCCGATCAGGCCCAGCACGCAGCCCACGATGGCCACGTAGAAGCTGTTGAAAGCGGCCCGCCACAGGTCGGAATTGCCGAAGATGGCGGTGTAGGCCTGCGGGTTGTAGCCGATGGGGTAGAAGGTGACTTCCGCGGCCAGCACGGCCTTGTCATCGGACAGGGAGATCGACACCACGTTGAAGACCGGGAACAGGAAGAAGCACAGCAGGATCAGCATCAGGACGATGTTGACCACATTGAAAACCTTCTCCCCCGTGGAGCGCTTGATAAAATCCTGATCGTGACGGTGTTTCTTTTGTTTCGGGATGGAAATGGTGGACATAGTGCGCGCTCCTTTCTGTCAGAATAGAGAGGTTTCGGAAACCTTGCGGCTGACGGTGTTGGCGATCAGCACCAGAATGACGGAGATCACGGAGTTGAACAGACCGCCGGCGGTAGCCAGACCGTACTTCTGGCTGATCATACCGGTCTTGTACACGTAGGTGGGCAGCATTTCCGATACCTGAAGGTTCAGCGTATTCTGTAGCAGATAGATCTTGTCGAACACGCAGTTGAGCAGCTGGCCGATCTGCATGATGAGCAGCAGGATAAAGGTGGGCATGATGCAGGGGATGGTCACGTGCAGGATCTGCTTCCAGCGGTTGGCACCGTCGATGCGGGCCGCCTCGTAGAGGCAGTGGTCGATGCCGGTGATGGCGGAAATGTAGATGACCGCGTTCCAGCCGGTCCCCTGCCAGAGGCCGGAGATAATGTTGATGGCGTAGAAGTAGTCCGGGTTGCCCATGAAGTTCACCGGGGTCAGGCCCATACTCTTGTAGATCTTCGCCAGCACACCCAGGGAGGGGGAACAGATGGTGTTGATCATGGAGACTAGAACCACGGTGGAGATGAAGTGGGGCAGATAGGAAACGGTCTGGACGATCTTCTTGTAGGGCGCGCTGTGAATTTCATTCAGCAGAATGGCGAACACCAGCGGCGCGGGGAAGACGATGGCCAGAGACAGCAGGTTCAGCGACAGGGTGTTTTTGATGTACTGCCACAGATCGGGGCTGGACAAAAGGCGCTCGAACCATTTCAGGCCGACGTACTTGGAGCCTTCAAAGCCCTTGAGCAGCTTGTAGTCGTAGAAGGCGGCCCGCAGGAAGTACATGGGCATGTACTTGAAAAGGATCATGTACGCCAGTACCGGGATGACCATCATGTAGATGTAGCGGTTCTGCCAGATCCGGTTTGCCACATGCTTGCGGGAGGGGGCAAAGCTGGGAGCGGGCTTTTGAAGTTTGACGGAACTCAAGGCAAGGGCTCCTTTCCGTATGAAAAATAAAAAAAGAAACGTCTTGCTTTTCAACCTCTTTCCCATCAAACCGGTTTGATGGAAAAGAGGAAAAGCAGTCTGGCTTTGGAAACCCATTCGAATGAAACAAACTGTTCTTTCGTCTGTATGGTAATTATAACAACTTTCCCCGGCAGATGCAAGCACCTTTCACAAAGAAACTGCAATTTGTGCCGGGAATGGCCGTTTGGTTGCCAGAGTTTCCATGTACCCTGATTATAGCAGGTTGATAAATAGTTGTCAACGGTGAATTTTGGAATTTGAACAAAACTTTTCTTCTCAACGAGAAACAGCCCTGTGCCGAAACGGCATAGGGCTTAGACTGTCGAAAAATCCCTTCGGGAGAGTTGTCAGAGGGGCCTCAGCCCTTTTCGGCCCGCGCCGCAACGCGGCGTGGGCTTCGGCTCTGCGG
>CAKUCE010000002.1 GCA_934643535.1 uncultured Clostridia bacterium
TCTGGAAAAGGAATTCCGCCAGGCCAGCAGCCGCTTCGTGCCCATGAGCGACGACGGCTCCTGGGGTGAAAAGGGCCTTGTGACCGACGCCCTGCGCAAGCTGATCGAAAGCGGCGAACAGTACGACGAGGTCATCACCATCGGACCCCTGATCATGATGAAATTCGTCTGCAAGCTGACGAAGGAATTCGGCGTAAAGACCGTGGCCAGCATGAACCCCATCATGATTGACGGCACGGGCATGTGCGGCGGATGCCGCCTGACGGTAGGCGGCAAGATGCGTTTTGCCTGCGTGGACGGTCCGGAGTTCGACGGCCACGAGATCGACTTCGACGAAGCCATGGCTCGCAACGCCGCCTATCGGGATTTCGAGCGTCATGCCTATGAGGAAACCTGCAGCCTTTTCAAGGGGGTGAAGACCGATGCATAATCCCTCCAAACAGAAAACGCCCATGCCCGTTCAGGAGCCGGAGCTCCGCAGCCGCAATTTTGACGAGGTGGCGCTGGGCTACACCGAGGAACAGGCCGTATCGGAGGCACAGCGCTGCCTGAACTGCCGCAACAGGCCCTGCGTGGGCGGCTGTCCGGTCAGCATCAACATTCCCGCCTTTATCCACGAGGTGGCCGAGCGGAATTTCGAAGGCGCATACGAGATCCTTTCCCGGTCTACGGCCCTGCCCGCGGTCTGTGGCCGGGTCTGCCCGCAGGAAAGCCAGTGCGAAAGCCGCTGCGTCTGCGGCATCAAGGGTGAACCGGTGGGCATCGGTCGGTTGGAGCGTTTCGTGGCCGACTGGCACAGCGCCAACGCCACGGAAAAGCCCGTCCGTCCCGCGCCCAACGGCCACAAGGTAGCGGTGATCGGCTCCGGCCCCTCCGGCCTGAGCTGCGCGGGCGAACTGGCGCGGAAGGGATATGCCGTCACGGTATTCGAGGCCCTGCATCTGGCGGGCGGCGTACTGGTGTACGGCATCCCCGAGTTCCGCCTGCCCAAGCGCATCGTGCGCCGGGAGATCGAGAACCTGCAGGCGCTGGGCGTGGATATTGAGACCAACGTGGTCATCGGCAAGACCCTGACCATCGACGAGCTGCAGCAGGAATACGGCTTCGAGGCCGTGTTCATCGGCAGCGGCGCGGGTCTGCCCAAATTCATGGGCATTCCCGGCGAAAGCTGGAAGGGCGTGTACTCCGCCAACGAATTTTTGACCCGCATCAATCTGATGAAGGCCTACTGGCCCGGCAGCGCCACTCCCGTGCAGCGCGGCAAAAAGGTGGCCGTGGTGGGCGGCGGCAACGTGGCCATGGACGCGGCCCGCTGCGCCCGCCGTCTGGGCGCGGAGGTCACCATCGTCTACCGCCGCACCGAGGCCGAGCTGCCCGCCCGGAAGGAAGAGGTGGAGCACGCCAAGGAAGAGGGCATTCAGTTCCGCTTCCTGACCAATCCGCTGGAGATTCTGGCGGACGAACAGGGCTGGGTGCGGAGCGTCCGCTGTCAGGAAATGGCGTTGGGCGAGCCTGACGCTTCCGGCCGCCGCCGTCCGGTGCCGGTGGAGGGCAGCGAGCTGGAGCTGCCCATGGACTGCGTCATCATGGCGCTGGGCACCTCGCCCAATCCGCTCATCAAGTCCACCACCGAGGGGCTGGAAACGCAGAAGTGGGGCGGCATTATCGCCGACCCGGACACGGGCCTTACCTCCCGGCCGTGCGTATACGCCGGCGGCGACGCCGTTTCCGGCGCGGCCACGGTGATCCTGGCCATGGGCGCGGGCAAGGCCGCCGCCGCCGCCATCGGCCGGCAGCTCATGGGCTGAAACCCTTCGAATCCTCCGAGGAAAAAACGGGCGGGAACGGACCGAAAATTTCCTTCCGCGCCGTCTTTTCCCAAGGGGGGAAAGTTCGAAGGGCTGAATAACACTGCAAGCCTTGAAAACACTGGCGTTTTTCAATCGTTCATATCCTTATTGATAAGGGATATATAAAAATAATTATTGCAAAAAAGCACGATTTGCAGGAAAATAAGACGAATCACGAAGGAAGGGGTTATTTTTATGAACAAAATCACGATCATCGGAGCGGGCAAGGTCGGTTCCACCATCGCGTATACGCTGTCTGTCATGAATCTGGCCAAGGACATCGTCATGATTGACATCAACCACGAGCTGGCGCTGGGCGAAGCGCTGGACATCCGGCAGGGCACGCCGTTCTCCAGCAACTGCAGCGTCTATGCGGGCGACTACCCGGACGCCGCCAACTCCAACATCGTGGTCATCACCTCCGGCGTGGCCCGGAAGCCCGGCCAGAGCCGTCTGGAACTGGCCCAGACCAACGTGAACATCATGAAGTCCATCATGCCCCAGATCACCAAATATGCGCCTGACGCCATGTACATCATCGTCAGCAACCCCGTCGACATCCTGACCTATCAGTGGTGCAAGCGCTCCGGCCTGCCGGAGAACCACATCATCGGTTCCGGCACCATTCTGGACACCGCCCGCCTGAAGGCCCGCCTGTCCGAGTACTACAACATCAGCCAGAGCAACGTTCACGCCTACGTGTTCGGCGAGCACGGCGACTCCTCTTTCGTGCCGTGGAGTCTGGCCAACATCTCCAACATCCCCGTCACCGACTTCCGCAACAAGGTGGAAGGCGACATGTCCATGGCTCCCGAGCTGAACACCGCCGACGTGGAGCAGTACATCCGCAAGTCCGGCGGACGGGTCATCGCCCGCAAAGGCGCTACCTTCTATGCCGTGGCCGTGTCCGTGTGCCACATCTGCAAGTGCCTGCTGGACGGCATGGACACGACCCTGACCGTTTCCACCATGATGCACGGCGAATACGGCATCGAGGACGTGTGCCTGAGCGTGCTGAACACCGTGGGCTGGGAGGGCGTGCACTCCAAGCTGCTGGCTCCCCTCACCGAGGAAGAGACCGGCCTGCTGCGCCACAGTGCGGACGTGCTCAAGGACGTCATCAGCAATCTGGACATCTGATTTTCCAAGCCGCAAGGAGGTTTTTCCCATGGAATACCGCATCGAACATGACTCTATGGGCGAGATGAAGGTTCCCGCCGACCGGCTTTGGGCCGCGCAGACCCAGCGCAGTCACGAGAACTTCGAAATCGGCGTGGGCATCGAGACCATGCCCGCCGAGATCATCCACGCCTTCGGCATCCTGAAGAAGGCCGCCGCGCTGGCCAACCACCAGCTCAAGCCTGAAAAGATGACCGATGAAAAGACCGACGTCATCACCCGCGCCTGCGACGAAGTGATCTCCGGCCAGCTGAACGGCCACTTCCCGCTGGTGGTATGGCAGACCGGTTCCGGCACCCAGTCCAACATGAACGCCAACGAAGTGGTGGCTAACCGGGCCAACCAGCTGGCGGGCCAGAAGCTGGTGCACCCCAACGACGACGTGAACATGAGCCAGTCCTCCAACGACACCTTCCCCACGGCGATGCACATCTCCGCGGTGATCGCCATCGAGGATAAGCTGCTGCCCGCCATCGACCATCTGGTGGCCACCTTCAAGAAGCTGGAAGCGGAGAACGAGGGCATCGTGAAGTCCGGCCGCACCCATCTGCAGGATGCAACCCCCATCAAGTTCAGTCAGGAGATCAGCGGCTGGCGTTCCTCTCTGGAGCGGGACGCGGAGCTGCTGAAGCTGGCCGTGAAGCCCCTGAAGGAACTGGCGCTGGGCGGCACTGCCGTGGGCACCGGCCTGAACGCCCCCAAGGGCTTCGGCGAGGCTGTGGCTGCGCAGGTGGCTCAGCTGACCGGCAAGGATTTCGTCACCGCGCCCAACAAGTTCCACGCGCTGACCTCCAAGGATGAGCTGGTATTCGCGCACGGCGCCATCAAGGCCACCGCCTGCGACATGATGAAGATCGCCAACGACGTGCGCTGGCTGGCCTCCGGCCCCCGGGACGGTCTGGGCGAGATCCACATCCCCGAGAACGAGCCCGGCTCCTCCATCATGCCCGGCAAGGTGAACCCCACCCAGTGCGAGGCCGTCACCATGGTGGCCGTACAGGTCATGGGCAACGATGTGGCCGTGGGCATGGCCGCCTCTCAGGGCAACTTCGAGCTGAACGTCTTCATGCCCGTCGCCGCCTACAACTTCCTGCAGTCCGCCCGTCTGCTGGCGGAGGCCATCGTTTCCTTCACCGACAAGTGCGCCGTGGGCATCACCGCCAACCGGGACAAGATGTACCACAACCTGCACAACTCCCTCATGCTGGTCACGGCGCTGAACCCCTACATCGGCTACGAGAACGCCGCCAAGACCGCCAAGAAGGCCTACAAGGAGAACATCTCCCTCAAGGAAGCCTGCGTGGCCCTTGGCTTCCTGACCGCCGAGAAGTTCGACGAGGTCTTCCACCCCGAGCAAATGGTCTAACCAGGGGCAGTGCCCCTGGACCCCGGACCGCGCCCGCAGGGCGCGGGGGTGCTCGCGGGACATGCTGGTTGGCCGGGGTTTTACCGCCGCTCGGCAACGGGCCTCGCGGCTCGCCGGTCTGGTGATGTTCCCTGCCGGTTTCACCATTCGGTGGGCAATCCAATGGGCAATGCTACGAACACGGAACTGTGCGCTTGCGCACGGTGAGTGGGCAAGTAGACAATTTCTGAAATACCGCCGTGGGGTTCCCAAAAGCCCCACGGCTCGCTTGGGAAAATCAGGTATTCGGATTTTGGCTGCAAATGGATATTTCTTGACCGCGCTCTGCGCGGGCAATCATGGGTCAAGGGCAAAGCCCTTGTCAGGGGCGTGGGGGCGGAAGCCCCCGCATCGTCCCCGTTCCAACAAACGGAGGTTTCATTTCTGATGAGAGTAAGTTATTTTCCCGGCTGCACCCTCCGCACGAAGGCAAAAGAGCTTGATCTCCAGGCGCGGAAATGCGCACAGGCGCTGGGCGTAGAGCTGTGTGAGATCGAAAACTGGCAGTGCTGCGGCGGTGTGTTCGTCACCGCTAAGGACGAAGTTGCCTCGAAGCTCAGCAGCGTGCGCGCGCTGAAGGCGGCCAGAGACGCCTCCCAGCCTCTGGTCACGGTGTGCTCCGCCTGCCACAACGTCATTAAGCAGACCAACCACGCCATGCAGACGGACGCCGAGTTTGCCGACAAGGTGAACCGTTACATGGCGCAGGACAAAGACGCGGGAGAGCCCTATCACGGCGAGACCGTGGTGCAGCACTATCTGGAGCTTCTGCGGGATACCGTAGGCTTCGATCAGGTCAAAGCAAAGGTACAGAAGCCCCTGACGGGGAAGAAGGTGGCCTGCTATTACGGCTGCCTGCTTTTGCGTCCCGGCAGGGTGATGCAGATGGACGACCCGGAGAACCCCCGCATCATGGAGGATCTGATCCGGGCGCTGGGCGGCGAGCCCGTGGTGTGGGCCGGACGCAACGAATGCTGCGGCGGCTATGTAGCGCTGGAGAACGAACCTTCCGCCCGCAAGAAGAGCGAGAAGGTGCTGAGCGACGCGCAGGCTCACGGCGCGGATCTGATCGTCACCGCCTGCCCGCTGTGCCGCTATAATCTGTCCAAGTACAGCGCGGACGTGCCGGTGGTCTACTTCACCGAGCTGCTGGCGCAGGCTCTGGGCGTGGAGGAGGAAGCGTAATGCAAACGAAGAATGAACGCCTGAAAGAGCAGGTCGTCCGCATGAGCGGCGTCAATCCGCTCAAGTGTATGCGCTGCGGCAAGTGCAGCGCTACCTGCCCCGCCTACGACGAGATGGAGTATCATCCCCATCAGTTCGTGTACATGGTGGAGCGGGGCGAAATCGAGCCCCTGCTGAAGTCCAAGTCCCTCTACCAGTGCCTGTCCTGCTTCGCCTGCGTGGAGCGCTGCCCCCGCAACGTGGAGCCCGCCAAGCTGGTGGAGGCCATCCGTCTGGTCGCCATCCGTCAGCAGGGCATGAACCACATGACGGCGGACGATATTCCCGCCCTGCTGGACGACGATATGCCCCAGCAGGCCATCGTAAGCGCCCTGCGCAAATACGCGAAGTGAAAGGAGAAGCAGAACCATGCAGAGAATTGGTGTGTTTGTCTGCTGGTGCGGCAGCAATATCGCCGGAACCGTAGACGTAAAGGCTGTGTCCGAAGCGCTGAAAAACGAGCCTGGGGTTGTGTTCTCCACCAACTACCAGTATATGTGCTCTCAGGCAGGCCAGAACCTGATCAAGGACGCCATCAAGGAACATCATCTGACCGGAATCGTGGTGTGCTCCTGTTCCCCCCGGATGCACGAGAACACCTTCCGCAAAACGGCCCAGAGCGCGGGCATCAACCCGTACATGGTGGAAATCGCCAATGTGCGTGAGCAGTGCTCCTGGGTGCATAAGGATATGCCCGTCGGCACCGAAAAGGCCATCATCCTCGGCAAGGCCGCCGTGGCCAAGGTCAACCTGAACACCCCCCTGACCCCCGGCGAAAGCCCCGTGACCAAGCGGGCGCTGGTGATCGGCGGCGGTATCGCCGGTATTCAGACCGCGCTGGACATTGCCGACGCGGGCTTCCCGGTGGACATCGTAGAGACCAAGCCCACCATCGGCGGAAAGATGGCCCAGCTGGACAAGACCTTCCCCACGCTGGACTGCGCCGCCTGTATCCTGACCCCCAAAATGGTGGACGTGGCGCAGCACGAGAAGATCCGCATCTTCTCCTATTCCGAAGTGACGCAGGTCAAGGGCTTCGTGGGCAATTTCGACGTGACCATCAAGCGCAAGGCCCGCTATGTGAAGGAAGACGTGTGCACCGGCTGCGGCGCGTGCACCGAGAAGTGCCCCATGAAGCACGTGCCCAACGAGTTCAACCTGGGCATGGACGAGCGCCACGCCGTGTACATTCCCTTTGCGCAGGCCGTGCCGAAGGTGGCCACCATCGACCCCCGGTACTGCATGATGCTCAAGAACGGCAAGTGCGGCCTGTGCTCCAAGGTCTGCGCCGCCGGAGCCATCGACTACAAGGCCAAGGACGAGTTTGTGGAGGAGAAGTACGGGGCGATCGTCGTCGCCACCGGCTTCAACCCCATCTCCATGGACAAGTTCGACGAGTTCGCCTACTCCCAGTCCAAGGACGTGATCACCTCTCTGGAGCTGGAGCGCCTGATGAACGCCGCGGGCCCCACCGGCGGCACGCTGCTGCGCCCCTCCGACCGGGAGCATCCCCATACCATCGTGTTCGTCCAGTGCGTGGGTTCCCGCTGCGCCTCCTGTGCCGAGAAGGGCAAGGAGTACTGCTCCAAGATCTGCTGTATGTACACCGCCAAGCACGCCATGCTGATCCGGGACAAGTACCCGGACACCGATGTGTATGTGTTCTACATTGACGTGCGTACCCCCGGCAAGAACTTCGACGAGTTCTACCGCCGCGCGGTGGAAGAGTACGGCGTGCACTACATCAAGGGCATGGTGGGCAAGGTCACGCCCGAAGGCAAGAAGCTGAAGGTGCAGGCCTCCGACCTGCTGGCCGGACAGCAGCTGCACATCGACGCCGATCTGGTGGTGCTGGCCGCCGCTATTGAGCCGGACAAGTCCGCCCGGCCGCTGGCTACCATGCTCACCGCCAGCATGGACACCAACGACTTCTTCACCGAAGCCCATCCCAAGCTGCGCCCCGTGGAAAGCCCCACCGCCGGTATCTTCCTTTCCGGTACCTGCCAGGGCCCCAAGGACATCCCCGAGACCGTGTCTCAGGCGGGCGCCGCCGCGTCCAAGGTCATCGGCCTGCTGGCCAAGGACAAGCTGCTGGGCAACCCTTGCGTGGCGCACTCCGACGAGATGATGTGCAACGGCTGCTCCACCTGCGAGCGCGTGTGCCCCTACGGCGCAATTACCTATATCGACAAGGAATTCCGGATGCCTGACCGCACCACCAAGGTCCGCCGGGTCGCTTCCGTCAACGAAGCGGTCTGCCAGGGCTGCGGCGCGTGCACCGTGGCCTGCCCCTCCGGCGCGATGGATCTGAAGGGCTTCCTGAACCGGCAAATTATGGCGGAGGTTGACGCGATATGCAAGTAAACGAGTATAAGCCTCTGATCGTAGCGTTCTGCTGCAACTGGTGCTCCTATGCGGGCGCTGACCTGGCGGGCAACAACCGCCTCAGCTACCCCGCCGACGTCAAGATCATCCGGGTGCCCTGCTCCTGCCGCGTGAACCCCATGTTCATCCTGCGCGCCTTCCAGCGCGGCGCGGACGGCGTGATCCTCTGCGGCTGCCATCCGGGCGACTGCCACTACACCTCCGGCAACTATTACACCCGCCGGCGTATGTCGCTGCTGTTCTCCATGCTGGACTATCTGGGCATCGAACGGGAGCGCACCCGCGTGGAGTGGGTCAGCGCCGCCGAAGGCGCGAAGTTCGCCGCCACCATGAATGATTTCGCCAAGACCGTCGCGGCTCTGGGCGAAAACAAGAGACTGGAGGATCTGAGATGCAAGAAATAACGCGGGAAGCTCTTGTTGCAAAAGCCTCCGAACTGTTTGAAAACGGCACCGTCGATCGGATGCTGGGCTGGAAAAAGGGCGAGTTCAGCTACGACGTGACCCCCGGCGTGTTCACCTCCATGGACGAGGTGAACGACGGCTTCGTGTGGGACGATTTCTGCGGCGCCAACTTCTCCAAGTATCTGCTGAAGGAAACCGCCAAGACCGAGAAAAAGGTGCTGGTGTTCCTCAAGCCCTGCGATACCTACAGCTTCAACCAGCTGCTGACCGAGCACCGCTTCGACCGGGAAAAGGTCTACGCGGTGGGCATCCCCTGCAACGGCATGGCCGACCCCAAAAAGCTGAAGGAGCTGGCCGACGGCGTTTCCTCCGTGGATTTCGAAGGGGACAAGGTCGTGGCCCATACCCTGTTTGACGGCGATAAGGAATTTGCCTGCGCCGACCTGCTGCCTGACCGCTGCGTCCACTGCAAGTCCAAGAAGCATGTGGCCTACGACGAGCTGCTGGGCTCCGACGGCGAGGTGCTGGACAGCGGCCGCTTCGACGAGGTGGAAAAGCTGGAAAGGATGACCCCCGACGAGCGCTTCGCCTTCTGGCAGGGCGAGCTTTCCCGCTGCATCCGCTGCAACGCCTGCCGGGACGTGTGCCCCGCTTGCACCTGCGAAAAGTGCGTGTTCGACAACCCCAATTCGGGCGTGGAGAACAAGGCGGCCGCCAACAGCTTCGAAGAAAAAATGTTCCACATCATCCGCGCCTTCCATGTGGCCGGACGCTGCACCGACTGCGGCGAGTGCTCCCGGGTCTGCCCTCAGCACATTCCGCTGCACCTTTTGAACCGCAAGTTCATCAAGGACATCGACGCGTTCTACGGCGATTATCAGGCCGGCGAGGAAGTGGGCAGCCGCGCCCCGCTGGTCAACTACACCCAGGGCGATCTGGAGCCCTCCGAAGCCGTGGAAAGGGGGAATCACCATGAGTAAGGTGCGCAAAGTCAGCCTTGCCAAGCTGGATGAGTTCTTCTCCGCCATTGCGCAGAACGAGCGCCTGTACCTGCCGGTGGATACCGCCGCCGGCGCGGAATACAAGGAATGGGCCGAGGGAACCAAATGGTCGGACGCGCTGAACACCGTCCGCTCCGCCAAGGATTTCTTCTTCCCCCAGACCGAAAACCTGATGGATTTCAAAATGCAGGATAAGCAGATTGAGATCATCGATACCCGCAGCGAAACCGAGGACTTCACGGTCTTCGGCGTGCGGGCCTGCGACGCGCGGGCCTTCCGCGTGCTGGACAACGTGTTCCTGGCCGAGCCGGTAGATACCTACTACCAGAACCGCCGGAAGCACGGCACCATCGTCACCGTGGCCTGCACCCGCCCGGTGGAGACCTGCTTCTGCGGCACCTTCGACATCGACCCGGCCAACGCCGACGGCGATGTGAACGCCTACAAGGCGGAAGACGCGCTCTATCTGCAGGCCGTGACCGAAAAGGGCGAAAAGCTGCTGGAGACCCTCGCTTCCGTCACCGAGGACGCGGACGAAAAGCCCGTGGAAGAACAGAAGGCCCTCATCAAGGAGCGCATGTCCAAGCTGCCGCTGGCCAATCTCCGGCCCGACGCCTTCGGCAAGGACAAGACCAGTGAGTTCTTCAACGCCCCCGAATGGAAGGAACTGTCCGAGTCCTGCCTGGGCTGCGGCACCTGCACCTTCATCTGCCCCACCTGCCAGTGCTACGACATCCGGGATTTCAATACCGGCCACGGCGTGAAGCGCTTCCGCTGCTGGGACAGCTGCATGTACTCCGATTTCACCAAGATGTCCGCCGGTCAGCCCCGTCTGACCCAGCTGGAACGGTTCCGCCAGCGCTTTATGCACAAGCTGGTGTACTACCCCACCAACAACGACGGCCTGTTCTCCTGCGTAGGCTGCGGCCGCTGCATGAACCGCTGCCCCATTCAGATGAACATCGTCAAAGTGATGAAAAAGCTGGGAGGAGGCAAACAGAATGGATAACCGCGAACCTCTCATGCCAACGATCGGCGTTGTGACCGACATTCGCATCGACACGCCCGACGTGAAAACCTTCCGGGTGGTCACCCCCGACGGCAAGAAGGCCTTCGAGCACAAGCCCGGCCAGTGCGCCATGCTGTCCATCCCCGGCGTGGGCGAGGCCATGTTCTCCATCACCTCCTCCCCCACCAATGAGGAGTACATGGAGTTCTCCATCAAGAAGTGCGGCTGTGTGACCCAGTGGCTCCACAGCATGGAAGTAGGCCAGCAGATCACCATCCGCGGCCCCTACGGCCATCCCTTCCCCGTGGACACCGAGTTCGTGGGCAAGGATATGCTCTTCATCGCCGGCGGTATCGGCCTTGCGCCTCTGCGCTCCGTCATCAACTACTGCCGCCACTACCGCGACCGCTACGGCAAGATCGACATCGTCTACGGCTCCCGCAGTATGCAGGATCTGGTGGACTATCAGGAGATCATCAACGAGTGGGAAAAGGACGCGGGGGTGGAAGTCCACCTGACCATCGACCGGGAGCAGCCCGAGTGGAACGGTCATGTGGGCTTCGTTCCCAACTACGTCAAGGAGCTGGGCTTCGACACCAACAAAGTGGCCATCCTCTGCGGCCCGCCCATCATGATCAAGTTCACCCTTGCGGGCCTGATCGAGCTGGGCTTTGACAAGACGCAGGTCTACACCACCCTCGAGCTGCGCATGAAGTGCGGCATCGGCAAGTGCGGCCGCTGCAACGTGGGCGCGAAGTACGTCTGCAAGGACGGCCCCGTGTTCCGCTGCGACCAGCTGGACGAGCTGCCCAACGAGTATTGAGAAGGAGATCAAGAACATGGCAAACATGGTCAATATTTTCCTGTTTGGCAAGCAGTATCAGGTTCCGGACGACCTGACCATCATGCGGGCGATGGAATACGCGGGCTACCAGCTGGTGCGCGGCTGCGGCTGCCGCAACGGCTTCTGCGGCGCCTGCGCCACCATCTACCGCATCAAGGGCGACCGGGAGCTCAAGACCTGTCTGGCCTGCCAGACCAAGGTTGAAGACAATATGTACGTGGCGACGCTGCCCTTCTTCCCGCTGGTGAAGCAGGTCTACGACATCGAGAAGATCAAGCCCACCGAGCAGATCATGATGCAGCTCTACCCCGAAATTTACGCCTGTGTGGGCTGCAACGCCTGCACCAAGAGCTGCACTCAGAAGCTGAACGTCATGCAGTACATCGCCTACGCCCAGCGCGGCGAATTTGACAAGTGCGCCGAGGAGAGCTTCGACTGCGTCATGTGCGGCGTGTGCTCCTCCCGCTGCCCCGCCGGTATCTCCCATCCCCAGGTGGCCATGCTGGCCCGCCGCCTGAACGGCAAGTATCTGGCCCCCAAGAGCCAGCATCTGGAAGACCGGGTGCAGGAGATCAAGAACGGCGATTTCACCGACCTGATCGAAGCCCTCATGGGCAAGCCGGTGGAAGAACTCAAAGAGCTGTACAACCACCGCGAGATTGAAAAGTAAGGAGGGAGCCGCATGTATTCCGAACAGTTTCAAGGATCCCTGAAGGCTGTGGAAGCGGCCCGCGCGGCCAACGTGGCCTACGAGCCCGCCCGCATGACCGCCCAGGAGAAGGACGACCTGCTGGCCGCCTACCATCCGGACTACAAAAAGAGCGAGTTTGCCACCCTGAAGGTGGGTCCCAACAAGGGCGAGAGCGTGCCGCACGAGCTGTGCGAGCTGCTGCAGTCTCACAGCCGCATTTCCGCTGACGACGTGGATCTGAATGATGTGCGCTACGATGTGGACGTGCTGATTATCGGCGGCGGCGGTGCCGGCGCTTCTGCGGCCATCGAGGCCGACAACGCGGGCGCGAAGGCCATGATCGTTACCAAGCTGCGCATCGGCGACGCCAACACCATGATGGCCGAGGGCGGCATTCAGGCGGCGGACAAGCCCAACGATTCCCCTGCCATTCACTTCCTGGACGCTTTCGGCGGCGGGCACTTTGCCGCCAAGCGGGAGCTTTTGTCCAAGCTGGTCTGCGACGCGCCCGAGGCCATTCAGTGGCTGAATGATCTGGGCGTGGAGTTTGACAAGGCTCCCGACGGCACCATGATCACCACCCACGGCGGCGGCACCTCCCGCAAGCGCATGCACGCGGCCAAGGACTATTCCGGCGCGGAGATCATGCGCACCCTGCGGGACGAAGTGCTGAACCGTGGCATCCCGGTGGTGGACTTCACCGCGGCTATCGAGCTGATTCTGGACGAAAACGGCCGTGCTGCCGGTGCCGTCCTGATGAACATGGAAACCAAAGAACTGATGGTGGCCCGGGCCAAGACCGTCATCATCGCCACCGGCGGCGCGGGCCGGATGCACTATCAGGGCTTCCCCACCTCCAACCACTACGGCGCTACCGCCGACGGTCTGGTGCTGGGCTACCGCGTGGGCGCGAAGCTGCTCTACGCCGACACCCTGCAGTATCATCCCACCGGCGCGGCTTTCCCCCAGCAGATCTTCGGCGCGCTGGTGACGGAAAAAGTCCGTTCTCTGGGCGCGAAGCTGGTCAACCGGGACGGCAAGGTTTTCATGCATCCGCTGGAGACCCGCGACGTTGCCGCCGCCTCCATCATCCGGGAATGCTCCGACCGTCATGAGGGCGTGGACACCGGCAGCGGCGAGGCCGTCTGGCTGGACACCCCCATGATTGAAATGATCGGCGGCGAGGGCACCATCGAGGCCCGCATCCCCGCCATGCTGCGCATGTTTGCCGAATACGGCATCGACATCCGCAAGGAGCCCATTCTGGTCTACCCCACCCTGCACTACCAGAACGGCGGTCTGGACATCAACGTCGACGGAATGACCACCAACGTGGAAAACCTCTACGTGGCGGGCGAGGCCGTCGGCGGCATCCACGGCCGGAACCGTCTGATGGGCAATTCCCTTCTGGACATCATCGTCTTTGGCCGCAGCGCCGGCCAGAACGCCGCCCTCCGCGCCAGAGAGGTCACCGTCGGCAAGCTGACCCTTGCCCACATCGCCGCCTTCGAAAAGGAATGCGCCGACGCAGGCATCCACACCGCCGCCGTCTCCCCCAAGCTCCTCCCCGACTATCGCCGCAAGCAGGGCTAAAGCCCTGCACCCCTCTCTGCGCGACTATGCCGCGCAGGGGTGCTCGGGGGACATGCGACTTGGCCGTGAAGCTACCGCCGCTCGGCGACAGGCCTCGCGGCTCGCGCAAGGGGTAGTACCCCTTGACCCCACACCGCGCCCATAGGGCGCGGGACTGCTCGGGGGACATGCGGCTTGGCTGCAAAGCTACCGCCGCTCGGCGACGGGCCTCATGGCTCGCAACAAAGGCCAACATCTTTTCAAAGACCTGTTGGCCTTTGTCCCTGCAAAGCCAGCCAACCATCAGGAAACCATCCACCCCGCAAGGGGTAAGCCTGCCCGCCGCCAACTGCGGGGGAGCAGAGCGGCGATAGGCAGCGGAGGGAAAAAGCCTTGCCCTTTTTGAAAGAGGAAAAGAGTGAGCACGAGCGCGCACGAACGTAGGTGTTATCTCGCTAACTGGTCTGCGCGCGACATTGCGAACTCCCTCTTTCAAAAATGGGCAGTAAAGGGCTTTTTCCCGGAGTCGCCGTGCCGCATGCTTTCTTTGGTACTTTCTTTCGCATCGAAAGAAAGTACTATCCCCCCTCGGGGCGGCAGCCCCATCACCCGCGCCGTAGTCGGCGCGTCATTCCCCTTGGCAGGGAACTTCTTACGACAAAGTTGGCGCATGTCGATGCATGCAGGGGGCTTTCCGCTCGCCCCCTGCACCCCTTCGGGCCACCGAAAGAAAAGTGTGAACGCCCCATGGGACGGCAAGTCCCAATTCGCGCCGTAGTCGGCGCGTCAATCCCCATCCGGGGCAAGGAGTATGCGCCCGCGGGCGCACCAAAGGGCTTTCCGCTCGCCCTTTGGAAACCTTCGGGCACCGAAGCTGGCGAAAATCCCGTAGGACGGCAAGCCCTGTTCCCGCGCCGTAGTCGGCGCGTCACTCCCCACCTGGGACAAGGGGTATGCACCTATGGGCGAGCAGAACCATTCCCGCTACCTCAGCGCCTTCGGCATACACTCCTCCGAAGGATGATCGCACTTCTCACACTGCCCGCCGCAGTGGCTCAACTGTACCTTTTCCCCCAGAATGCTCATTTCCACGCCCTGCTCCCGCCGCTCGTCGGCCTGAAAACCGTACTTTGCAAAGAACGCTTCCGTCTCCGGCGGCGTAAAGAGCGTGATTTTCAAAGCGTTGTGGGTCAGCGCCTTGAAAAGAAGCAGGCGAACCAGCAGATCCCCGAAGCCTTTTCCCCTTTCCTCCGGCAGAACCCCTACGTCTCCCAGCCGAAACGCGCCGTCCTGCCACCAGAGCCGGGCCGAGCCCACCGCCCGATCCTCCCGAAATACGATCACCTGCTGGGCCTGACCGTCCAGCGCATCCCGGCCACGGTCAAAAACCGCCTGCCGGATATGAAGAGGCAGCTCAATGTCGCTGCCGACCGGATACCATCTGCCCTGTACCATCTTAAAACCCCCTTTATCATTCGGAAAGGAAATGATCACCGTGGAACATGAAAAGATCCTGCGCATCAATGAACTGGCCAAGCTCAAAAAGGAACGCAGCCTGACCCCCGAAGAAGAAAACGAACGCAAGGCGCTCCATCAGGAGTATATCGCAGGCTTCCGTCAAAACATGGAGGCCGTGCTTCAAAACGTGCGCATCAAGCAGGCCGACGGCAGTCTGACGCCGCTGAAAAAGAAAGCGGACAAGCCTGACTGACGCTTGCCCCAACAGTCCTATTATACCCCGGCAGCGCCGGAAACTCAAGGATTTTATTTGCGCTAAAACCCTTGTATCTTTGGGCCTCTTCGGGTATAATAAGGACGAACCAAAGGGTAGGATAAAGAAAAGACGAAATCAAATCAGAAAGTAGGCGATTCCGTTGGACAGCAAGGATCAGATTTTGGGCGGGAATCCCGCCGAGGAAGAAGAAACCCGCGATCTCATCGAAGGTGTCGATGAAGACGGTAACAATGTTCTGCTGGAAGTGGTTCGCTATTTCTTCTACAACGGTGAAGAATACGTTGTGCTGGGCGACGCCCACGATGGCTGCTGCGACTGTGGATGCGAACATTGCGACCATGACGAGGACGAAGAAGAGGAAGCCGTCAACCTGTATATCATGAAGGTTGTGGAATCGGAAGAGGACGGCGAAGAAATGGAATCCTTCGTTCCCGTGGAGGATGACGACCTGCTCGAAAAGCTCATCGAGGTCGTTCAGGCTGATTTTGAAGCCGACGACGAACTGGACGATTAACCGTTTTTCGTTCCCCATACCAGTTTTCTTTCCCTGTTTTTTCCATCTAATCGGCGGTTGCCGTAACGATAGATTTTTGGAGAAGAAAGCGGGCAGGTCACAAAACTGAATAATCCCGGTAAAACTCCCGCGCGGTATTGTCCGCGCGGGTTCTATTTCCCTAAAAATCCTGTCGCAACGAAAGGAGGCCCCTCCATGCTGTGCAAACCTTCTCCACTAAATACCCGCCAGCCTTACCGCTTTGTGGTGATCCTCTCCTTTTTCGGCGGTCGGCTGGTGCTGAGCCGCCATAAACAGCGCACGACCTACGAAACGCAGGGCGGTCATATTGAGCCTGGCGAAACCCCGGAGCAGGCCGCCCGCCGCGAGCTATGGGAGGAATCCGGCGCGGCGGAATACGATCTGACCCCTCTGTGCGATTATTGGGCTGGAGACGACCACGGCTGGGCCACCGGGCAGGTATTCGTGGCCGACGTGCGGCGCTTTGATCCCCTGCCGGAGAGCGAAATGGCGGAGATCTGTTTTTTTGATACCCTGCCGGAGAACCTCACCTATCCGGAGCTTACGCCCAGCTTTTATGAACTGGCCCTGAAAAAACGCGGTCGGCTTCCCCAAAATAAAAGCAAAACGCCCGATTGACGGCTCGCATGGCTGTCAACCGGGCTTTCTTTTATATCTGCGTGCAAAATCTTATCCGCGGGCGGCTTTGGCGAACGCCGAGAACAACCGGCGGGACGCTTCGTCCTCTTTCCAGCTCATTTTTTCCGGGTGCCACTGAACGCCCAATACAAACCTTGCGTCCGGCAGCTCAATGGCTTCCACCACGCCGTCGGCGGCCCATGCGCTCAGGTTGGCCTGTCCGGCTACCTCCCCCACCGCCTGATGATGGAAGGAGTTGACCCAAAGCTCCCGCCGGCCCACGATCTGCTCCAGCAGACTGCCCTCTGCCACTTCAACGCGGTGGCTGGGATACATCCCCGGCGCCGTCTGCCGGTGCGACATGGAGGGCTGACCGTCTTCCCGCCGGTGCTGGCTGGGCAGATCCTGAATCAACGTACCGCCCAGCGCTACATTCAGCATTTGTACGCCCCGACAGATGCCCAGAATGGGCTTTTCTTCCTTCAGAAACAGCTCGATCAGCCGAAGCTCGTTCTGATCCCGCAGGGGATTGACTTCGCCCAGACCTTGCACCGGCTCCTGCCCAAAGCAGCGGGGAGAAACGTCATTGCCCCCCGCCAGCAGCAGACCGTCCAACGCCCCGGCGCACTGGCACGCCTGTTCGTCCGTCATGTCCGGCCCCAGCAGCAACGGAATGGCGCCGGCCTCCGTCAGGGAACGCACATAGTCCCGATTGATGAAATATTGACTTTCCTCCGCGTTCATGCTGCCCGAAATCCCGATCAACGGCTGACGCTGCATGGAAAGACACCACCCTTCGCTTTCTTTTGCTCCGAAATCAGCTTATGTTGCTGCCTCCGATATTTTCCCGAAGAAACAGACGGCGTATTTGCCGCCTGTCTTTTATTTTTCGCAGTTGTCCACGCTATCCTTCTGAACGGACACTTCTTCTTCCGTTTCCCGCTCCGCGTCCCGGAGATCGTCCTCCGCCAGCTGCCCGCCCTCGGCTGCCCGAAGATCGTCCGCCGTCAGGGTCATCAGCATTTCCCGGGTAACGTCCGGCAGCGCCGCCAGCCGGTTGGCCTGCGCCGCCACGGTACGCTCAAACAGGTTGCGCACGCCGCGGGCATTGCCGAAGCCCTTCACGTCCAGACTCAGCAGCGCCAGCAGGCTGCGCAGAAGTCCGCGGGCGTCCTCCGCCAGCTCGTACCCGCTCTTGCGGCAGCGCATATCGAAAATATCCATCATTTCCTGCACCGTATAGTCCGGGAAGTTCAGGAAGCGGTTGAACCGGCTTTCCAGACCGGGGTTGGAGTGAACAAATTCCTCCATCAGCTCCGTATAGCCCGCCACGATCACGATCAGGTCGTCCCGGTGATCCTCCATGGCCTTCAGCAGGGTGTCCACCGCCTCCTGCCCATAGTCATTGCCGCCCCGGTTGGTCAGAGCGTAAGCCTCGTCGATAAACAAAACGCCGCCCATGGCCTTCTGAATGGCCTCACCGGTCTTGATGGCGGTCTGACCCACATAGCCCGCAACCAGCCCGCTGCGGTCTACCTCCACCAGATGTCCCTTGCTGAGAATGCCCAGGCTCTTGTAAATGCGGGCCATCAGCCGGGCCACCATGGTCTTGCCCGTGCCGGGGTTGCCCGAAAACACCATGTGCAGGGACAGATCATTCACCGGCAGGCCGTTTTCCTTGCGCATTTTCTGCACCGTCACCAGATTGATGAGGCTTTCCACCTCTTTTTTGACGGTGTCAAGGCCGATGTACTCGTTCAGTTCCTTTTTCAGATCCTCGATCTTTTCCGGCGGCTCTTCCTTTGCCTGCTCCGCCGCTGCGGGGGTCTGCTGCGCTTTCTTCTCTTCCTCTGCCGTCCCGGGAACGACCGGCGCTTCCGCCGGCGTTGAAGGAACCTGCGGCGCGGACGGCACGCCCCACAGATCGTCCGCGATCCGATTCAGATTGTTCCGGGTCATCTGGTTGATAACGTCCATTTGCAGACGGATGATTTCGTCTCTGCGATCCATGGTATTTATTCCTCCATCAGCGCCGTCCGGGGGATGAACGCACGGCACGGCTGATTTTCTATCGTAGTTTCCACATAGGCCCAATCGCTGTTCAGGAATGCCAGCAGCGTCACGCCGTCCCCGGCTCGCAGAGCGGCGATCGCTTCCCGGCCCAGCAGGGGATCGTCCGTCAGCGAGCAGTCCTTCGTCAGCGTCATGGGCATGGCGATCAGGTACAGCGGCTCCACCGTGGCTTCATCCAGATTTTCAGCGCTGATGTACCCAATGCGGCCCTGCTGGCCATTGCCGATGGCATAGCTGACCAGCGCCCAGCCGTCGCCTGTCACGCCGTAGACCTCCAGCGTTTCATCCGTATCTGTCTGGGCGTTGCCCACCCGGTAGGCGTTTTCCGAAGGAGCCGTGTAGACCGCCTCGGTCTGACGGCGGCGGAAGGCGGCCTCCTGCTGAACGGTCAGCAGCGGTGCGGCGGCCTGCGCCTGCATATAGGGCGAAAGGGTCGGCGTCGGCACGGCGGTGGGAACCGGCGTAACCGGTACGGGCGTGTCCGTGGGAACAGGCGTATCGGTCGGCGCGGGCGTATCCGTCGGCGCCGGGGTGGGGGTAGGAATCGGCGTGGGGCTGGGCGTAACGAACTCCGCCGGAGCCACTGCGTCGCCCATGCGGTTCAGCACATACCCCTTGGGGGCTTCGCCGTCCGTCCGCAGCGTAAAGGCGCTGTCGCTGCCGATATCCACCGTTCCGTTCAGTGCGCCGCTGACCAGCCGGCCGTCCTGAAGGGTATAATCGGATACCTGAATGGTCAGCAGCTTGCCGTCCTCGGTGAACTGATAATAGGTGGTTCCATCCGACCCAAGCTGCTTCCACAGGCCATGGGTCAGCACCTCGGCGATAATCCGATCGTCCGCCTGCAGAGGCAGGGGCGTTGGCGTGACCACCGGCGGCAGCGAGAAGTTGGGATCCAGCGTGGGAGCGGGCTGAGGGGTCAGCTCCGGGGCCGCCGTAGGCGCAAGGGTTTCCACAGAGGCGGGCGTTACGGTCGGAGCTTCCGTCTCCGCCGCCGTGGGCACAGGCGTTTCCACGCTCTGCGCCGTCTGCTGCATCACCGGGGCAAATGTCAGGCCCAGCAGTTCCCATGGCAGGTGAATGGACAGGGACTTTTCATACAGCCGCCCCGCCGCATAGATGACGTTCAGCGAATCCTTCGTGACCAGATAGGAATCCCCCAGCGGGACGCTGGCGGCTTCACTGACGTTGACCAGACTGGCCGCGTTCTGGAAAATGACCCGTTTCAGGGCCTGCTCCACCGCAGCGCGGTCTTCCGTGAACAGGTCTTCCAGCGCCAGCGAGCGGCGGGCGTTCAGGTCGATGATCCGCCAGAAAAACAGTGTTTCTTCCTCCGTGGCTCCGGCGGCGCTGAGCGTGACCGTAGCTTCCACGGACAGAATGCCGTCAAAATCCATGGATGCGTTGTAGCCGCCCCGGATGGTGTCCACCGCGCCGTTCCCATAAGCGCTGTCATCCGCCATCTGTTCCTGCCGGAACAGGGTCAGAATCGGGTCGGTGATCTCTTCCTTCAGATATTGGGCCAAAGCGGGGTCGGCGCATTCGAAGGTGGGATAATCCACCGCCAGCCGCTGACGGCTTCGATTTTCCTCCTGATGACTCCGCAAAACGCTGACGCCGTTCCGGCTCAGCTCCGGGGCACTTTCCTCCGCCAGCGCAGGCAGGGCCGCCAGCAGCAGGCACAGGGTCAGCCAAAGGGCCAGGGTTCGTTTCATGGATCGGTTCCTCCGTATTTCAGTTCAGCTCCACCGGACAGGCGGAAGCGGTGGACAGGGCCACATACTGTTCTTCCCCGTCCTTTTCCAGCCGGAAATAGTGGGAAAGGGGCTGGGGATAGGCCGCCCCCGTAACGTAGCGCAGGGCGGCGGTTCCTCCGTGTCCCTGATAAACGTCGGCACACCACTGCAGATCGCTTTCCGCCGGGGCGATCTCGTCGTACAGAAAATCATACTGCCGCTCGCCATGGACATACAGGCCATACTTGCCGCTTTCCGGGTCCTGAACCACCATCGCGTCGCAGTCGGGATAAAGGGTCACGTCGCCGCTCGACAGAAGCGGCTCGTCCGGCTGGCTGAGCCGCACGACCTCGCCGTCGTCCAGATAAGCCAGCCCGCATACGCTGATCACCACGCCATCCGGCGTGGCCTCGCTGCGCCAGCGCGCACTGCTGCCGTCGCTGCCCAGCACGTAGAGCGTATAGCGCGTTTCCATGTCGTTCAGGTTGCCCGTGTCCACCAGCCCCAGCGTATAGTCGCCGGTCATGGGCCAGGCTTTTTCCAGCCACAGCGGACTCAGCAGCGTTCCTTCGGCGTTCATGTAGTTCCATTCGTCGCCGCTTTCCGCTTCCAGCAGCGCCCAGCCGTTTATCATGGGATGGGGGATCACGCTTTCGCCCAGCGCGGCTTCCACATCGTCCAGCCGCAGCATGGCGGAGCCGTCCTCCTGGATCAGCCATGGGGACTGGCGCACATAGTAGCCGCCCCCCGCCATGGGAAACGCGTCGTCCGGGCCCAGATCCTCAAAATAGCACAGGAGCCTTCCATCCGCCGCGCTGAAGAGATAGTAGTCGTACCGGCCGTCCTGACGGGCGCAGCGAGACAGAATACTGGTATCCCGGACCACCACGTTTTCCAGCTCCAGACCGCCGCACAGCGCCTCGATGGACTCGCGGGTGCGGCTGGTGACGGTTACCGGCACAGCCGCGTCATAGCTGCGCACAGGCGCGGGCGTGGCCACGGCGGCCGCAGGGGCGCTGACTTCCGGCGTCTGGCCGGTCAGGCTGCCGATCCACGCGGCCAGCGGCTGACGGAATGCATATCCGGCCCCGGCCAACGCCAGCACAGCGCAGGCGGCGAGCGCTCCGGCCCGGAGTTTTTTCCGGCGGGCCCGTTCGGAAAGCTCCTTCTTTTCTTCCGCTTCTACCTGATAGCCCCTGCCTTCTTCCGGCTCCGGTTCCGAACCGGGTTCGTTCCACGAAACCAGCCGGGGATGATAAACGGTCGCGCCGGGCCGGGAAGGCTCCGTTTCCTCCCCATGCTCCGGCTCCTCCGGAAGCTGCTGCGGCTCCTCGCCGCTTTCCTCCTTCCCGTAGCCGGAAAAGCGCAGCCGGACCGGCGGCGCGTAGGCGTATTCCGGCTCGCCTGCCGGCTCCTCATCCGTATCTGCCGGACGGCGGTAATAGGCCGACCAGTCCGGTTCCGCCGCCGAAAAAGACTCCTCCGGGGAAGCGGGCGCTTCCTCTGCCGGGCTTCGGCTTTCTTCCTGCTTTTCTTCCATTCCGGCCTGATCCACCGGGCGGAACGTCTCGTTCGCCCGCTCCGCCCGGCGGGAACGCCTGCGGGGGCCGGGGGTAAAGGTACTCATCGGCGGGATTCACCTCTCCGTTTCTTCCGCGTCCATCGCCTGACGCGGAGCCGTTCTGCTCCTTCTTCAGGTTCCATTACTCCGAAAATAAAGATAACACTTCCGCCCCGTTCCGTCAAGGCGAGCGCCGTTCCGACACAATGCCGCGGATAAAAGGGAAGCCCGCGCGGCGCGATACCGGCGGGCTTCCGTTCTCTGGCTTTGTCAGGCGTTGGCAAACTTGTTGCGCACCTTGTCGATCTGCTGCTGGGGCGCCTGTTCCATGGGATACCATCCCTGCTGGGACATCTGATTGTAAATTTCGTTCTGCATGCACAGGCTCTCTTCCAGCGCCTCATCGAAGGCGTTGTGTACGTTCTGGGTCGAGGATTCGATGGTGCCGTGCATATACAGATCGCATACGCCTTTGACGGTGTTGAGCAGGTTCTCCATGATTTCCTTGTCAGCGTTCATCGGTTTTCCTCCCTTACATCAGGCCGTAGAGCTTCTGAAACAGTTGGGCGTGCTTCTGCTCCAGCTGGGCCACGCACTGTTTCAGCTGCGGATTCTGCAGGGCCTGTGCGGCCTGCTGGCACTGGGTTTTCAGAAATTGCTCATGGCCCAGCGCATCTTCGAGGTACAACAGTTCCTTGGGACTCATGGTTTCATCACCTCCGCAGGTGATTCTTCCCCGATTTGGCCAATTTATCCACCCAAAGCGCCGCTTTCTTCTCGGAAACCGCTTCCGTCCGGCAGATACGCGTTCCCGTTCAACGCAGCAAAAAAGCCGGTCCGGAAAACGTTCCAAACCGGCCTCGTCCATTCTTGATTCAACGGATAAAATTGGTTCTTATGAAGGGCTCCCGCTCCGGGTGAGGCAGCCCATTTTCCCTGCCAAGCTCGATCACTTTCAGCATCCACGCCATATTCCGGGCCAGCGTCCGCATGATCTGCAGGCCCTCTTCGTCCTTCAGCACGTCCTCGGGCTTTGCGCCGTGAACCTGATTCCAGTATTGGGAGGGCACCACCGGCATGCAGGAAATGGTGAAGAAACGGTTGATGTCGTCGAAGGCGGACACGCAGCCGCCCCGGCGGGCGCTGACCACCGCCGCAGCGGGCTTATACTGCATATGGCTCTTGTAGGCATAGAACAGCCGGTCCATGAAGGATTTCAGCTGGCCGGAAATGCCCGCGTAATACACCGGCGTGCCGAACACGTAGCCGTCAAACTCATCTAGCCTTGCGCCGATCCGGTTCACCGCATCGTCAAACACGCAGCGTCCCTCCCGGCCGCAATAGCCGCAGCCGATGCAGCCGTGAATGTCCTCCTGCCCCACGTGGATGATTTCCGAATCCACGCCGCATTTTTTCAGTTCCCGCTGCATTTCTTCCAGTGCGGTATACGTGCAGCCCTTTTCGTGAGGGCTTCCGTTCAAAAGCATGACTTTCATTTTCTCTTCCTCCGTTTCAACGCTGCTGCATGGACTGCCGCCCCTGCACCCTGCCAAGGGCATAGCCCTTGACTGCGGGGTTTGGGGCCGCGCAGGCCCCATCGTCTTCCCCTATTAGTATGCCACGTCTGGAGAGGTCATGCAAGGGTCAGCGGGCGGGAAACCACATTTCGGAGGAAACAGTGAAGGAAGTATCCTTCTGAACGCTGTCAAGAATGCGCGCCGCGTCCTCGCCCTGCGCCAGCACCGGTCGGAAGTCGTTTTCCGGCGCGGAGCCGGAGGTCAGCACCGGCAGCAGCCGCAGCGCCGCGCCCGCGTAGCCCTGCCCGTCAAACCGCAGGACTGCCTGAGCCAGAAGGCCGTCGAAGGTTTTCATCTGGTGGGTGCCGCCGAACACCAGATTGCCCAGGCTGTACAGGATCACCGCCCCGTCCTGCACGTCGATGCCCTGCACCACATGCGGATGGGTCCCGATCACCAGATCAGCCCCGCCGTCGATCGCTTCCCGGGCCATTTTTTCCTGCCGCTCGTTGTGCCGGGCGGCGTATTCCTTCCCCCAGTGGCAGGAGTAGACGATCACCTCGCAGCCCGCCTCCCGCAAGGCTCGCAGGTCTTCCCGCATGACTTCCGGCTTCTGCCGCCAGACCGTCTCCCGGCAGCCGCCGAAGCCGATCCTGTGGCTGCGGATCTCCGTCACATAGCGATAGGTGTAGCCGCTGTACGCGATTCCTCCCGCCTCCAGCGCTTCCACCGTGCTGGCCCGCCCGGGCCTGCCGAAGTCGATGTAATGATTGTTGGCCAGATTCACATGCTCGATAGAGGCCGCCGACAGAATACCCGTATAGGACGGATCGCCCCGAAAGGTGAACTGTTTGCCCTTTTCGTGTCCCTTGCTGCCCTTCTGCAGCACCACCTCCAGATTGACGGTAGAAAGATCGTCCGTCTCGAAAGGCTCCCGTATTTTTTCAAAACACCATTCCATGCCCTTGTCGGCAATGACGGTATCGAAGGTGTTTTTCTTCTTTTTCCACTGTTCCCGGGTGCCCAGCACGCAGTCCCCACCGAAGGTCAGCACGATCTCCTCCGTCTCTGCCAGGGCGGGCAGAACCACCAGCGCTAGCAAAAGGGCCGCGCAAAAGAGCCAAATCATCCGTTTCCCGCTCATGGTTTTTCCTCCCGGATCGTCCAATTTACGCCGTCCGTTTCCAGCACCAGCGTTTTGTCTCCGCAGAAATACAGCGGCAGCTGCCGATGCTTCGCCTGACCGGCCAGCTTGGGCGCGCGGCGCGGCACGTTGGTGGCAAGGATCAGCTCCGGAGCCACCGCATCCAGAAATTCGCTGACAAAGGGCGTCAGGCCGTGATGGGGCGCTTTGACCACCTCCGCCCGCAAAAGCTCCGGTGAGAGCTGGCGAAGCAGCGCCTTCTGCGCCTGACCGGTCACGTCGGCGCATAAAAGCAGCGCCGTCTCCCCCACCTCCACCCGCAGCATCCCACTCTGGTCGTTAAGGGTGCATCCCTCCGTCCAGCGCAGCAGGGTCAGGCTGGCGCTGCCCAACGAGATACTTTCGCCGTTTTCCAGCACCTTTACGGGGATCAAGCGGCTCTTGGCCGTTTTCAGAGTGCGGCTGTGCAGTCTGCCGGGCAGTCCCGGCCCGAAGGGCGTTAAAAACGCTTCGGCGGTGATCCCCCGCTGCATCGCCCGGTACAGGCCGTCGATGTGGTCGTCATGAGGATGGGAATTATACAGGTATTTGAGCCGCTTAAGCCCCTGGGTTTCCAGCAGCTCCAGCAGCCGTCCGCGGTATTTGTCGCTGCCGCCGTCCACCAGCATGGCCTCGCCGCCGGATTCCAGCAGCATGCAGTCGCTTTCGCCCGCCGCCATCATGGTCAGCCGGAGCAGCGTTTCCTCCGCCAAGGCGGAAAAGGGTACCAAAAACACAAGCATTGCCGTCAGCAGCAATGACAGAAGACGTTTCATTTGCAGCATGGTTTCCTTTCGGCCCGGCGTTTTTCCGCCGGACACGTGGGATAAGCGCTTTCACCCTATAGGACGCTTGGGACAGGAGCAAAGTTTCGCTCTTTTCCGAAGAAAAATCAAAAATTGGCGTTTGGAAAAAATTATTGTATAATAAGTCCGTTATTCTGCACTTATTCTACCCATGGATCGGAAAGCGAGGAATCTTATGACCATCCTTCTGAAAAACGCCAGAATCTACGACGGAACGGCCAACCCGCCCTTTTCGGGCGACCTGCTGCTGGAAAACGACCGCATCGTCCGCATTGCGCCCCGGATCGACGCTGCAGCGGACAAAATCTATGACCTGCAAGGAAAATCCGTTGCCCCCGGCTTTATCGACAGTCATTCCCACAACGACTGGTTCGCCATCCGTCCAAACTGCCTGCCCTGCTTCGAACCGTTCATCCGGCAGGGCATTACTTCGTTTGTCACAGGCAACTGCGGCCTGTCCGCCATCGGTTTTGAAAAAGAAACGCCCTATACCGACCAGATAGGCGGCGGACTGTTCGGCTACCGGGGCCAGACCACCGGCGTTTACCCGGACGCCCAGAGCCTGTTTGAAGCCGTGAGTCAAAACGTGCCCTGCAACATCGCGGTGCTGGCCGGTCATTGCAGCGCCCGGGCCAGTGTCGCGGGCGGCGAAAACCGCAAGCTGACCCCGGAGGAAGAGCAGCGGATGCTGGACATTCTGGAAGAAAATCTGAAGCAGGGCGCGGCAGGCATATCGCTGGGGCTGATGTATTCGCCCGGTCTTTACGCGGACGAGGAAGAATTGAAAAAGGTCGCCGCGCTGTGCGTGAAATACGACCGGCCCCTGACCGTTCATCCCCGGGCGGAGTCCAAAGTCTCGATGGCCTATCCCCAGCTGCTGGGCCGCTCCCATCTGCTGCGGGCGCTGGACGAGCTGGAGCGCATTGCCAAAGGTACGAATCTCAAGCTGCAGTATTCCCACTTTATTTTCGTCGGACGAAACACCTTTGCCGACAAGCCAAAGGCCATGGCCATCATCCAGCGGATGCGCCGGGAGGGGGTTCAGGTCCAGTTCGACATTTACCATGAAACCAAGGGCGTATCCGTCATCACGGTCATTCTGCCCGCATGGTATCAGGGCATGAGCGAGGAAGAGCGGCGCAAACCCCTGAACCGGCTGAAGCTCCGCCTGCTGGTGCGGGCTTCCATCCTGCTGCTGGGCTTCGACTTCCGCGACATCGAGGTAGCCTACATCGGCCCCGGGCATGAGGAATACGAGGGCAAGACCGTTCATCAGCTGGCGAAGGAGCGCGGTGTCAGCGATCTGGACATGTACCTGCGCCTTTGCCGGGAGTCCGACTTCCAGGGCCGGGTCAACATGGGGCCTTACACCACGGAGGAGATCATCCGCGCCTTTGAAAAGGACGATCTGTGCCTGTTCATGACGGATGCGTGGGTGGAGGATCACGGCGTTCAGAACCCCGCCATTTACGACTGCTTTCCCAAATTTCTCCGGGACGCGGCGCTGGGCGTGGGCGATTCCATGGAAAAGGCGGTCCGCCGGATGACCGGCGCTGCGGCGGATCGTTTCCAGCTGCGGGAGCGCGGCTATCTCCGGGAGGGATACTATGCCGACGTGACCGTCTTTGACGAGGCATTGCTCAGGGCGGCCGTCCCCGATCAGGAAAAATCCTTCGGCATCGAAAAGGTCTTTGTCAACGGCCAGCTGATTCTGGACGGCGATATGCTGAACCCGGACGCTGCCGCCCACAGCGGTATGGCCATGCCGGTGATGCCGTAAATTCGGAGAGGAAAAAGGGAAGTCCGACCTTCGGACTTCCCTTTGATTCTTCCTTACGTTTTTTCTCGATACAGCCCGTCCTTCGCTTCCAGCCGCTGGCCGGTCTGGGCGGAGAAGCACAGGCTTCTGACCTGCGGGCCTTCGTTTTCGGAATAAACGTCCATCACCCATGCAGGCTGAAGGACAATGCCGCCCTTGCCGCCTGCAAAGGTCAGGTATTCCAGCCGGATATTTTCAATGGAGGTCAGCGTTTCCTCCGGGAAAAGTCCCAGCGCCGTCTGCACGTCTGCCTTCGCCAAAGCGGCTTTCAGCGTCTCCTGCACTTTGGCGAAGGGGGCCAGCTCCAAGGCGGGGGTTTCCACGCCGTCCACCGTGTAAAGGACGAAGCTCACGGCCCAGTCTTCCTGCGAACGGATGTCCAGATCGAAGGCCGCGCTGCCCAGCGGCAGGCCGCCGACCACAGGCGAAAACCCATACCGGCAGGTATCCCGGTTTTCCCAGTGAGCGATCTCTACGGATTCCAGTTCATAATCCTTTATGCTTGTGCCGAAAAGATGGTTTACGATCTCATCCGCCGTTTTCAGCACCGCTTCGTAGGAAAGGCCGCCTTTGGCGGTCACGTCGGGAACCCTTCGGCCCTGCGCCTCCGCCCCAAGGAAGGCGCCCAGTTCCTCCATGCCCCGGATCATCGTGGGCGAAAGCTGGCTGAGCATCCCGTTTTCATTCATACGGCCGCTATAGCTGCCGTCAAAGATTTCCAGTCTGCTTTCCGGCACCGGCTGACCGGCGCTGACCCGGAGGGCGGAGAGCTTCTCCGCCCCGGGCCGGATGTCAATATCCGCGTCAACGCGTACCGGTGTTCCGTTCTGATCCGTCAGGGTTTCATGCCAGCCGCCCGACGTCTCCTGCCGGAGTTCCGCAAGGGTCTCCGCTCCGGCGGGAAGGCACAGGGCGCAGGCCAGCGCCAGCGCGGTCAGTAAGGTCACAATGCTGCGTTTCATGGTCCATTCTCCTGCTTAGCTCAGCGCACCCGCACGGCCTTCGTCATGTCCGCCGTGCCGTTCTCCATAGGGGCAAGCCACATTTCGTCGGGGTAGCTCTCCCGGTAGGGGAACAGATACTCGGCCGAGCTATCACCATAGCCGCTGCAGCCGTACACATAGCCATACTTCCGCAGATTGGGGAAGACTTCCTTGCCGTCGCCGTCCACCAGCGTCAGGCTGGAAACCCATTCGCCGTACACGTCCATGCCGCTGTAGGGCCAGAGCAGTTCACCTTTGTCGTTGAAGTATCCCTCGCCGTTTTCCTCGATGAATTTGGCCAGACTGTCCGGGTTGCCCTCCATGCTCAGCTTCACGTACATCATGATGGGCGTATAGGTGACTTCGCTGACGCAGGCCCGCAGGTCGGGCATTTCCGTCCACTGTCCGGGCTTTTCCACCTTTACCCTGCTGCGCATATCGGTCTTGAGCTGGAACGTGACCATGCCCTTCTCCGGCAGCTTCAGTGTGTCGTCTTCGTCATAAGCCTCGGGGTGATTGAGTCGACTATATTCTTCAAGAGACTGCCGTTCGCCGATGGGCAGAGATATCTCGATCTGGCCGTCGGGCAGATACAGGTCTTCGTTGTCCAGCCGGTAGGACCAGCTTTCGATGATCTCGCCGGGTACGCTGCTGCCCCTCTCGTCCCCGGCGGAGTTGGCGGGCATGTCGATGGCCTTGCCGTTGATCCAGATATGGTCGATCCACCAACCCACGTTGTGGTCGTCCAGAAGCTGCAGGTCGTCGGAATACAGGCCGCTCTCGTCGGGGTCGCCCAGCGTGCGATCCACGTCCAGCATCCGATAACGCCACTGCAGGTACAGGGTCTTGCCGTCGTAGCCGGCCTCGTCCACGGTGATCTCTACATTGTTGATCGTTTGCCGGCACACGACCGACTGCATCACCTGATCCGCGTTTTCAGGCGTATTTCCGAACAGATGGTCGAACACGTTCCAATGGATGGCCGCCACGGCCACCGCCGCCACCAGCACCAGACTGAGCGCCGCCGTCAGGGCGAAGCTGAGCCGTCTGGCCCGGCGCACGGGTACGTTTTTGGTTTCCAGCATCCGCTGGCAGCGTTCCTGCACTACGATGCTGTTCAGGGTCTGATTCATTCGGTCGTGGAAGGCTTCCGGCGTTTCGGGAATATTTTCTTCGATCAGCCGCTTCATTTCCTGTTCTTTCATAAGGCTTCATCCTCCTCATCCTGTTTGAGCAGAAGGCTGAGTTGTTTTTTTGCACGGGTGATCCGTGATTTGATCGTCGTCACAGGCACGGAGAACATGGACGCCAGATCCTTCATATCAAAGCCGCCCAGATAGTACAAAGTGATCAGTACGCGGTACTCCGGCCGGAGCCGCTCAATGGCCTCGTTTACGGGCATGGGCACTTCCGGGGGCTGAACGGTCAGGGTCTGTTCTTCGTAGGACACAAAGCGCACCTTCTTTCGGCGGCGGAGCATGTCCTTGCAGGTGTTGTGCAGGATGCGCATCAGCCACGGCTTGAAGCGCTCCTCATCGTGCAATGTATCCCGCTTCTGCCATGCCTTTATGAGCGCGTCCTGTACGGCGTCGGCGCAATCCTCGCTGTTGCGCAGCATGGACCAGCTGATCTGGAACATCAGCCGTTCGTATTTTTCCGCCTCCGCCTGAAAGGTGGTCGCATCCATAACGATCCTCCTCTTTTGCTGGTGATTTCGTCCTCGGCTCCCTGCGCAGGGTTTTGGGACTTCCATTATACACGACGAACGGAAAGGGAGAAAAGTTTTCTTTGGCGCGGAAAAGTTTTGTCTTTCATTCTCCCTTTTCTTTTTCAGGCGCGGATGATATACTTTTCAGGACGATGCAACGGTTTGGAGGGACGGTCATGGAATTCGGCAAACGGCTGGAACGGGAAGAACGGCTGGCGGGCAATCTGGATACTCCGCTGCTCAAAACGCTGGCGCTTTTGTTTATGCTGATCGACCATCTGGGCGTGGCGCTGTTCGGCAATCTGCTGGAAATGCGCGTGCTGGGGCGGATCGCGCTGCCGCTGTACGCCTGGTGTCTGGTGGTGGGCAATGTGAAAACCCGCCATCCTCTGCGGTATTTCGGACGGCTCCTGCTGCTGGCCGTCCTGTCCCAGCCCCTGTATATGATGGCGCTGAACCATTCCTGGCAGCACCTGAACATTCTTTTCCTGCTGGCGCTGGCCACCGCCGCCATTCAGGGCATCCGGCTCCATCGGTACGGCAGTCAGTTCTGGGGCCCGGCCCTGTGCTATCTGGCGCTGGGCTTCTGTGAGATCGACTACGGCTGGCGGGGGCTGACCTTCCTCCTGCTTCTGTATCTGGCCCGGGAATCCCGGGGCGGTCTGGCCGCGGCCTTTCTGGGGTACGCTCTGTTCTGGGGCTCCAACAGTCAGGTAGTCACGACCTTTCTTGGCTTCAATCTGAGTTTCCTTCGCTGGCCCGGACTGGGCGACGTATTCACCGCGTTTTTCCATCTGCAAACGCTGGCGTGGCTGGCGCTTCCCCTGCTCCTCACCCGCACGGACAGCGGCCTGAAAATGCCCAAATGGCTGGGCTACGGTCTCTATCCCCTGCATCTGGTGCTGCTGATCGTCCTGCGGCTTTTGTTCGGCGGGGCGACCTTATCGGGGATCGTGAGCTGCTTCTGACAGAGGAGAATCCATCATGAAAATTCATTATTTTCAGCGTTATCACGCAAAAGAAAACGTTGCCACCGCCAATACCATGCTGCTGTTATCCCGGCTGTACCAGTATTCTCCCGATCAGTTTTTCCGTTTTCTCAAGCAACTCTGCTACCCGGATTCCGCCGATTCGTTTGAGCCGGAGATCGCCTTTGAAATTCAGGAAAAAAACGAAGAAAGCATTCCGGACGCAGTCATTATGCAAAGGAGCTTCAAAATCGTTGTGGAAACAAAGCTATCCGACTGGTTTCATGAAGATCAGCTGCTTCATCATTTGAGTTCCTTCCAGAATGAAGAATACAAGGTGCTTCTGACACTGGCGCCTGCCCCGATGGGCGAAGCCAAAAAGCAGGAATTCGAGCGGCGGCTTGAACAATGGAATACGAACCTTTCTTCCCCTGTCCGGCATATCAACACGACCTTTGCCGACCTGACCGCCGCCTTTCAGGAAGTGCTGGACGATCAGGACACGGAGATGCAGGACGTACTGGACGATTTTCTGGAATACTGCGCTCACGACGGGCTTTTTCTCGGAAGCGACTCATGGAAATATATGAAGATGCAGCTTTCCGGCAAAACCTTTGACGGGAACGTCCGCAGCGGCGTTTATTTCAACCGCGCCGCCTCCGCTTCGCGCCCTCACGACTATATCGGCCTTTATCGGAACAAAACCGTCGCGGCCATTGGAAAAATCTGCGCCAGGATCACCGCCGAACAGGATGCAGACGGACAATTCCTCTATACAGTCGAACAGGGAGAGCTGACAGAGAAAAGGAAACGGACGATCCAGCGAATCATGGAAGAAGAAAAACAGCGCGGCAACGATCTGTTCAGCATCAAGCACCGCTATTTCTTCGTCGAAAAATTTTATGAGACCGACTTTCCAAAGCGTACGCTCCGTGCGCCCATGGGCCCCCGCATTTTTGACCTGACGCAAGTTCTGAACACCGATCATCTCCCGGACACTGCGGAGATCGCCCGGCGGCTGCGCGAAAAAAGTTGGGAATAACGGGCTGCACCGGAAAGGAGCACATTCCATGCACTACGTCCACGCCAAGACCCTGCTTTCCGCCCAAAACGGCATGAACCTGTACCGTGGCTGTACCCATGGCTGCATCTACTGCGACTCCCGCAGCGTGTGCTACCATATGGAGCACGCCTTTGAGGATATTGAAGTAAAGCAGAATGCCATGGTTCTTTTGGAGGACGCGCTGCGGCGCAAACGAAAAAAGTGCATGATCGGCACCGGCTCCATGTCGGACAGCTACCTTCCACTGGAAATGGAGCTGGGCTACACCCGCCGGGCGCTGCAGCTGATCTACGACTACGGCTTCGGCGTAGCCATCCAAACCAAGTCCGACCGCATCCTTCGGGATCTGGAACTGCTGCAAAAGATCAACGACCGGGCCAAGGCCGTGGTGCAGATCACCCTGACCACGTGGGACGACCGGCTTTGCCGCATCCTCGAACCCAACGTCTGCCCCACCAGCGCCCGGCTGGAGGCGCTGCGGCAGTTCCAGCAGGCGGGCGTGCCCACGGTGGTGTGGCTGTGTCCTCTTCTGCCCTTCCTGAATGACACTGCCGAAAACCTGCTGGGCAT
>CAKUCE010000003.1 GCA_934643535.1 uncultured Clostridia bacterium
AATACTCAGCGCACCCGATTGGTGGAGATAAGCGGGATCGAACCGCTGACCTCTTGACTGCCAGTCAAGCGCTCTCGCAAATCATAGCTTATATACCCCCATTTGATGCAAATGGGAAAAGAAAAAACTCATGCGACCATTTCTATGCTGTTCAAAAACTGTTCTATGCTGATATTCAGCGTGATCTTGATCTCATAATCCCGGTACATATCCACGCGGTCAATGATACGAGAAACGATCATTTTCTTGGCTGCAATATCGGCATTGTTATACATGGCCGCCCATTCCAGCATATCGTCAAACTTCTCTGAAACGGCAAGAAGATTGTTTTCGGCATCGTGATAGTCCGCTTCGGCTTCCTTATAGGCGGTCATCAGATCGGCGTATTTGCGCTCCTGTGACTCTATGACCGGCCGGAGCATTTCGGGTGTAAAGGCGCTTTCCCCGGTCAGAGATTTGATAATCTCACCTTGTAGCCGCTGCAATTCGCTCTCTGCCTTGCTTGCTTCCTGAAAGAGCTGCTTGACATGATTCTTTCTAGAAAGAATGTCCGCCTGGCTTCTCGCCCGTATGACCTCGCCGCGGTCAGCCGCTTTTACTCTGGCAAGAATGTCACGAACAAAGGTGTCAATAACATCATCCACCTTGTTGACGGTATAGCCTGTCTGCCCGCTGCACTCACCATGCTTGCGGGTTTTTGTTTGGCAGCAGTAGCGTGTCCTTACGGTGTCTGTTCCGTCGGCTCTCGGTCGGCCTTTGCCGCTGGTTGTAATACACAGCCGCGCCCCGCAGTGACCGCAGAAAATGTTTCCGGCCAATAGTGAGTTTCCCCGTGTGTTCAGCGGTGCGGATCGGGTGCTCTGGTATTGTCGTGACCGGGTTTGAAGCATAGACTGCACCTCATTAAAGGTCTTATCGTCTATGATCCGAAGCTGCTCCAGCGTGGGTGATTGGGATTCCCCGCAACGCAGGATGCCAATGTATATGACATTTCGCAAGATAGACTGGATCGTTGCAGGATGCCAGTTTTCGCCGGATCGGTTTCTGTAGCCCAGCTCATGGAGCCTGTTTGCAATCCGCTGTGCTCCGTAGCCATAGACATAGGCAAGATGGAACATAGTACGCACAACAGCGGCTTCATCTTCGCGGATAGCAAGGTCGTGTACCTCCTGCTTTCGCTTGTTCATGCGCCCGGACTTTACCGGCTCATACCCATAGGGACAAATACGCCCGGTAAAATAGCCCTGCTCATTGAGAATATGCAGACTGTTGGCGGTGCGGATTGAGGTTTTTTGGCTCTCGCCGTCTGCCTGCCAAAAGCGGATATAGTTCATCAGTCTGTCCGTATGGGATTCGATCCGCTGTTCTCCTTCTTCGGTAGCCCAAACACGGATTCCATGACTGATAAGCCATTCCACAACAAAGGGAGTCTCGTCAGCAATGCGGCCTATGCGGTCAAACATGAATACAAGAAGAATATCAAATTTCTGCTTTAGCGCGTAGTCCTTGATCATCTGCACCTTATCCCGGTTTTCCGCTCTGACCTTATGGCCGGAGATTCCTTCCTCCTGCAACTCGCAGACAATCGTCCAGCCGTTCTGTTCGGCAAACGCACGGCAGCGGAGGCGCTGCATGGGAATGTCGGCTTCATCGTTGGCATCATGGTAGAGCTGTTTAGTGGAGGAAACGCGATAAAGGCAAAGCACCCGTGTACCCGGTTCTATGTAAAGAGGAAGATTGAGGCGACAGCCTGTTTCTTTATCAAAGCTATAATTTGCGTCAGTGCTTGTTAGATTCATTTCAATACCATCCTTTCACGGAACGGCATTGGCACTTCTGCAAAATATATGAAGTTTTCAAGGTACAAGTCAGAACCTTTCTATTCATATTTTCTCATATATGCCGGATAGTGTCAAATTATCGGGTACTTTCCAGTCCGCTTTTTTAGTCCATAATGCTTTGAAGCAGTATTCCTTTTACGCTTTCGCAGATGTCCGGGTTATTTTTCTCCCGGCAGACTGCGGTAATATGATAACCATTGATTTTGGCTTGCACGGTACGGGAAGCCCTATCAACGGATAGTATCTGAAGGTGTTTATAGCTGCTGTTATCGTCTGATTTTCTCGGCAGCTTCTGATCTGCCTTTTTCAAATAATCACTCCTGTTCAATCCGTTTCACGGTGAAACGCAATAAATCGACAAAATCCGCACTGTAATGTAGTGCGGATCAACGGGTTCACGGTATTTTCAAAGGCTGAATACAGACGGCGACGGGCAAGGCCGCTCCATAGGATTAACGTGCCTCCCTCCATTCTGATGGCGGGGCGTTCTACTCTGTGACGTGTAGCCAACGCAAGTATTATTATCCCCGTGTGTGGATCATGGCCTGCGACTTCTGCCAAAATCGCTTTACAGCGACGGTGTTCTCGCTCATATCATCGCGCACCCGCTGCCCGGCTCAACATACACGGAACATATCTGTCTGCCCTATTCAGTTGTAAGTGTGGCATATAGCCACAGGCTGATCGTCAGCCTGTCAAAGCATACTGTTCTCAGTACGCTTTAGCCGAATGACGATCATGCTTTCAAATCATGTGTTAATATAATCGAGAAAGGCAACAAGTATGTCAATAAACTGCCCATTGGTGGGTATGCGTTCCAAATGTGTACCGGCTACATAGTCAAGGGCGGTATGGTCGTCACGATTCCAGCAGGAACTAATAAGCGTGCGTATTGCGTGCTCCACGGAGGCCGGTTTCACATTGAAATGCTTTGCTGTCTGTGGATATACGCACTTTGTCAAAAAGCAGTTATTGTCCGGATCTGCTCTGACGAGATCAACTATGTAAATCAGGTAGTTGTAACCGGTATGTCTGCCAGTGGCACCGATGCTGCGCAGGAGCCGTGCAGTGTCAAGAGTATTATTAAGGGGCTTTTTCAATTCGGCTTGTATATCAAGGCAATACATATCAATACCTTCCTTTCGGTTGTGATTATATTTTACAGTATTCAGCGTCTTTTGTGTTGTTCAAGCGTTCGCATGATGACGACTGGTAATCGCGGAAAGAAAAGGAGAAGCGAGAGAAATCGACAATATACGTAGATTTACGAGAGTTGAGCTTGAAAAAGGAATACAGATATTATTTTTTCGGTAAAACCGAAATCATAACAAATTCCGACTTCAAAACCGATACTGTACAATTGGTTTGAGGTGAAGAATAGTGTCGGATTACTCAACATATTTAGGTGAAAGCATTTATAAAAATAGAAAGCGTCGGAGAATGACACAGGCGGAGCTTGCGGAGAAGGCTGATGTCACTGAACAAACCATTCGGAAAATAGAACATGGCGATGGCAATCCGCAGTTGGATGTACTGTGTTCCCTTATAACAGCATTGGACATAGATCCGATGGAGATCGTTTATCCACAGAAAGAGATAGGCAATCAAGCTAAAAAACAGCTTGATATTTTGCTGCATGATTGCAGCGAGGAAGATATAGAAGTCTTACTTCCCATTTGTGAAGCAGCAATAAACGCCTTAAAAGCAAGAAATAAAATCGCAATAAGATAACAAAAGAGCCAGCATCCTTGTTCGTTTGGATGCTGGCTCTGCGCTTCAAGCGTCTGGCTCTTTGAAAACCACCATTTTTAGTTTGATTATACTGATTATCGTCTCCACCTTGCATTTAGGACAATATAGAGGAAAGTTGAGCAAGACGGTATCTTCATATACTTTGATACGTGTCTTGCAATCGCATAATGGGCAGCGTACCCAGCGAGAGTTGCCTGTCGTTTCATCCATTTGTAAAGCCCCCATACACATATATAGATTAAAAAAGCCGGTAATCACATTGCTTTGATGGATTACCGGCTCTGCGCTGTTAAGCGTCTGGCTCTGTTGCAATACTATTTAGGGAAATCTGGGATTTAGGTATTTCAGTTCTTCATTCAAATTGGTTTGTCACACATACTCTTTATTTGCGGATGACTCCTTGGGCTGCAGTAAGCAGTGTCTCGCTGTCTACGCCGTTCGTAGTCATCTGAAAAACCAGACCATTGTCTTCATCCAGCCATGTAATGCGGAAAGGAGTCCCGTCCTCGTTTTCCATCAACCAACCGTCACAGCCATTAACGACTACAGGGGTATAGGAAATCACACCGTATCCAGCACTCGTGTTGCGATAGTGAGATACATAGCCCTCCAGATCACTCATTGGCTTTTCATAGTTTAACTGAATCTCATAATGTCCGGCATTGGCATAGGTTCTCCATAGATAAGCATAGTCTCCCGGAACACCGTTCGACATCAACTCTGCAAAGCCTTCCGGGAGGGCAGGGTTCCAGTCGCCCAGTTCCTCGAGTGCTTGACGGGTGTCGTTATCCATAGAAGGATAATTGCCTGTCTCCTGAACAGATTCCGCTAACGAAAGCAGATCATAGTCTTCTCCTTTTACACTGAGCCGGAAGCCAATGCCACGCTCAGCATCCGTCCAAAAAACATATGACCACCCGTTATCCACCACATAGAGTTGCCCCTCGTTTCCGTTTACGGTAACATCCTCTTGATGAAGAATGGGCTTGTCAAAATAGCCGCCAACACCATGTGCTTTCTGGTAGATCAGCATGATAATATCACCATCTGCATTCTGGAAATCCGTGCGGGCTTCTCCTTCCCCTGCACGGTAATAGCTTTTTACAGGAGAGAAGCCATCCGGAACGTTCGTCAACTCCCAAACGCCAAGATAGACTGGATAATTGTCCATTGCTTCAAAGCCAATTGATGTGAACTCCTCGCCATCAACCACAATGGGATCATCCTTGAAAACGATTCGCGCGTTGATTGCATAGGCAACAAGGCCAACCGACAGGATCAATGCCGCAGCCAGAGCAAAAGTGATAATCCGTTTCTTATAAGATTTTGAAGTGTGAGTTACGCTTTTTTTCATTGTTGAAGTAACCTCCAGAATAATTCTGTCATCAATCTGGCCTGTTGCTTCTATCAGGTCAAGTGCTTTCATATCAGCCCCTCCTTAATCAGATGATTTCGCAGCTTTTTCCTGCTTCTGGATAGAGATGTTCGCACCTTACTTTCTTTGAAGCCCAGGCGCTCTGCTATTTCTGCTGTCGGAAGCATCAGCCAGTAACGATAGGAAAAAATAATCCTGTCGTCTTTGGATAGAGAAAACAGAAAATCGTTAATCTCTTTGACGAGTTCTTTGGTTTCAAACGCACGTTCTACGGAGTAATCTGATGCAACACAGTCCTCCAACTCATCTAAAGCCAAATCGAGTTCTCCGCCGCCGCGTTTTTGGGTATATCGCTCCTTTAATCGGTTAAAACTCAGATTGCGAACAATGCGATACAAAAAAGCTGACAGATGAACCGGACGCTGTGGCGGAATACTGTCCCAAACCGCCATATATGTATCATCAACGCACTCTTCCGCATCTTCTCTGCTTGTGAGGATGCTTCTTGCAATATAACGGCAGGTTTCTCCGTATTTGTTATCTGTTTCTTCTATGGCACTCTGATCGCGTTGCCAAAACAGATTAATGATTATTCTGTCTTCCATGTGGCCTCCTTGTTTCTCTGAAAGCGCTCTCACACATATAGTCAACTTTTTTCGGAGTTTTGTTACATTTTTTTATCATAACATAGAAAAATCTATTTCGCGTTTTTTCGTACTTAAATTATAACAGGCCAAAAAACGAATGCAAATTTTCATATTGTATTTCAGTACAAGGGCAACCCAAATCCGTACACGGGCGAAGAGTAGAGGTAATAGCGGTTTTCCACGCAGCTTTCACCGACATTTCCTTCGACAGTGTAGATCATGTCGTTTTCAACATACTCCACGATACCGACGTGATCAGCTATACCGTCGCTCTCCCAGTCAAAAAAGATAATATCGCCGGGTGCTGGGGTATAGTCTCTGCCATGCCACTGGCCGTGTTCCATGAACCAGTTTGCTCCTTCCGGACAATACGCAAACTTGGGGATAACACCCGCGTCTATGTAACCGCACTGGTCAGCACACCAGCTCACGAAGATCGCACACCACTCCACGCGATACGGATAGCCGTACCACTCGCAGAATTTCAGCCCGCTGTCGATGCCGAGCTGTGACTGCGCCACAGCTACCATAGTGGCGTTGCCTTCACTCATAAAGGATCGTCCAATAGGGTAATATCGCAGGACGTGAGATACATAGGATTTATCTCCGTAGCCTGACCAACCCAAACGTGCCACCATCATGTCGGAAAACTCGATGGCGTTCAGCTCGGAATAGCCGCCGTAGTTAGCAAGCGCCCATGAGATATAGCCATTGCCGAAGTTATAGCCCTGTAACGCGAGGGATATATGCTCAAGGTCAATCGGGCTTTCCACACCTGCCATTTGCAGCGCATTGACAAGAGCCTGTATGCCCACATCAATGGAGTATTCGGGATCGGTAATAGAGTTTGGAGCGTGAGGATAACGGGTATTATAGCCGCTTTCTGAGCATTGCATGGGATCGCTGCCCTGACCGCAGCTCTCCTGCATCATCACAGCGGCAATCAAGTCCTCGTATTCGGGGATGCCGTGTTGGGCAGCGTATAGCCGGATCAAGGGGCGGTATGCCTCCACCTCCGCACTCACGGGAATATAGGCGTTGCGCCCGTCACCGCTGCCGGTAAACATGGAGGCAACGCCCATAATGACTACAAGAGGAATGAGGATAAGAGCCAAAGCTCCGGCTGCGTAAATCAGAGTTTCTTTGCCGGGTGTGACAGCCTTTGTGACCGCAGTACCCAGCTTTTTGAAAAAGTTATCGCTTGCTTTTGCTGCCGTCTTTGCAGTATCCGTCTTGATCTCCTGTATCGCTTTGTCTCTTGCCAGTCTGCGGCCCTGCTCCTTGACAATCTGAGCTTTGGAAATAGCGGAAGAATATTTGTCGCGGGACAGCGCATTTTGACGCTGCCCCGCGATTTTGCGTTTTCTTATCTGTGCCGGGGCTTCTATGCCCCGATACGTTTCCATTTCAGAGGACTTTCCCTCTGGCTCCGGGATAGGGTTTCTTCTTACACTCTGCTGCTTCTGTTCCCGAACCTGACGGACAAAAGCACGCCGCATCTGCTCTTTCGGCTGCGGCGAAGCTGCCTCATAATCCGTTTCACCGTGAAACGAATTATCTCCGACAGAACTATACTTCTTTCTCGCTCCAACGGGTAAGGCTCTCCATGCATTATGGGCGGCGTTGACCGAATATCGCTCCACCTTATCCACAGCGGTATATGGCTGTTGCTCTTGATCCGGCGCGATGGACTGCTTTGCCTCGTTGAGCTGCTTTCTGGCCGTTTCCATTGTCCGGTAGCGCCCAGCCTGTTTAATGATCTCCTTGCCCGGCGCTTTCCGTGGCGGCCTTTTCTTTAAGATGTCAGCCTTTTTCCGGACGAGCCTTTTTCGCCCAGCTTCTTTCGCTTTGCTCCGCTCCATATCAACCGCGCCCCGGTGTGGTATTCATCAGGCGGTAAAGCTCACTTTCCTGTGGGATCGTGCAATCAAAGGGTATCACCGCACCGGACACACGCAGAAGACCGTGCCCCGGCTCCACGTCGGTCACATAGCCCATTTGCGTATCAGAGATATGGAGAAGGTTGGAAAGCTCGGCGCGGTCAGTAGCCGCCTGATTGAACAGCATAAGGAACTCGGAGTTTGCGAACATCAGCCTTGCAGTTTCAGATTGCAGACATTCCTCCACATTCTGCGTCGCTGCCGTCATAATGCCGCCGTATTTTCGAAAACGCTTCCATGCTCGGTACAACACATCAGCGGAATAGTGGTATTTGAAGTACAGGTACACCTCGTCGAGAAATACCCATGTAAACTTGCCCTTATTCCGGTTTTCCATGACACGGTTTTGGATGGCCTCCAGCGTGACCACAAGTGCTGTCGGGCGCAGAGATTCACCCATCTCATAAAGGTCGAGAACGACAATACGGTTACTCATGTCTACGTCCGAGGCGTGGGCAAACACGTTCAAGCTGCCCTCGGTGATCAGCTCAGCGCTCAAGGCCAACTCCCGCGCCTCCGGCTCCGGCTGCCGCATGACCTCATTGCGCCAGTCGGTGAGAAGCGGCGCGGGAGATTTTCCTTTCAGATAAGGCTTGTAGATATTCGCCGTACACCGGTCGATGATTGATTTGTAGCTGCCGCTGATTGACCCTGCCGCCATCTGCTGCTCCAATATACTTGTGATCAGCTCGGATTTTTGCGCGATGGGGTTTTCATCCTCATACCCGGCGGCGAGCTCCAACGGATTCAGATGATGGGTACTGTGAGGACTGATTTCAACGACCTCGCCGCCGAAGGCGCGGGCAAGAGTCCCGTATTCTCGCTCAGCATCCACGATAATAATATCGTCGTCAGTACCCAGAGCCACATTCATGATCGTATATTTCATGCCCATAGATTTGCCGGAGCCAGAAATGCCAAGATAGAACGCATGGGGAGAGACAAGACGCTTGCGGTCACAGATCAAAGGATTCTTGCTGACCTCATTTATACCGTAAGACAGGCCGCCCGGATCTTGAATTTCCTGCGCACGGAATGGGATTGCCACGGCGCAGCTCTCCGTTGTCAGTGTGTTCAAGGCATGGAGCCGACGAAGGCCATAGGGCAAAACTGTATTCAAGCCGTCCTCCTGTTGGAAACACGCCGGGGATATATCGCAAAGATGCTCTTTGCCGATGGCAATCAGACTTTCCGTGTCGGAATCCAGTTCCTCCAAGCTGTCCGCGGTATGAACAATGGTAATAAGAGAGAAGATCATGCGCTGGTCATTCTGCGTCAGATCATCCATAAACTCGCGGGAATTTTCCCGCTTCTGCTCCATGGAACGAGGGACTTCGGCTGTGAAGTTGTTCTTACTGTTTTGCCGCTGCTGCCAGCGGGTAATGTCCGTCTCCACACCGAGAATGATGCTCTCCACTTCCTTGACCGCCTCATCCGTGGGAACGGGGATCATGTCAATAGAAAGAATAAGGTCGCGGGCATACTCGGTCAGATCGGAAATGAGATCATCGGTAAGGAAAGAGGCATAGGTGCGCAGAAAAAGGACGCGCCCGACCTTGTCCCCAAACTCAAAGTGGTTACGTTTGAAGCTGATAGAGTCCGGGCAGATCAAGTCCTTAAAATCTCTGCCTGTCTGCATATACCGATAATCGTCATAATCGAAATACTGCTCATAGCCGGGACGGAAGAAGTCATGGAGTATTCGCAGACGGTCATAATTTCGTGCGGGTTTGATACCGGAATCCAGACGGGCAAAGGTCTTTTCCAGATTGGCCCCGGCTCTGCGAAAATAGCTCTTGCTTTCCTCAATTTTGCGCTGTGGGATTGAGAGAGTTACAAAGCGTTCCTGCACGAGATTGTTGCTCTGCGCCGCACGGCCTTTCATAATGGCATTGCCTTCCTCCCGGTAATGGTCAAGCCAGTCGTCCTTATACGGGAGCAGGATGCGTCGTTCAAACTCTGCGGGGTTGAGCCGGTGGTTGACGATGGTGATCTTGGCTGTGGCATCCGTAGGCAGAGAATTGATTGCGGCACAATAGGCATTGAAGATGCTCCGCTGTGTTTCCTGCGAGGCTGCGATATAGTTCACATCTGTGAGCTTCCAGCTTCGGGAGTGCTTATTGCCCACCTCCCAAATACCGTTGGTGTAGATGCGTTTGATCGGTATGCTCTGCTGGACAGAGTGCGGCACCTTTACTCTGACGCGCTCGCTCTTATTCGCGGCCATAAGCGTTTTAATCAAAGTCTCCACGCCCCTTTCTGTTAAAGCGGTTATAAAATATATTTTCGCCTATGTACTTGCGGTCGCCGGCATACAGAACTTCCGTCTTGATAACAGCCCATATAAACTGTTCAAAGGTCATGCCGTTATAAGAGAAGAAGCCCGCCATTGCCGCAGGAGACGCCAGTACGATACACAGCCAGCTTGCGGTTTCTTTTCCGATGGTCGGGCCAAGCAGCATATAGACTCCTACGGCGATAGCTACGGCAAAGATCGCGCAAAAGAACTGCCGGGCAGATAGGCCAAAGAAAATAGTTTCCTTGTACTGCCGGATTTCTTTCGGAATTTTTACTTCTATGAAGAGCACCTCATTTCATTTGAAAATTTGACGTGTTTTTGCACTTGAGGGATAATATTAGTAGAAAAAGTTTCGAAAGGAGCTTGACACTATGAACATGATACAACAGCTTTTGACCGTGGCCGGGATACTGGTCGCCCTGCCCTTTACGGTAAAACTTCTATGGAAGCTTTATTTGCTCCCATTGGGATTTTGGCTTGCGGCGACGCACTTGTTTTGGCCCGAATGGGCAGCTTCGCATGAAACGCTGTGCTTCGCCCTACTGGGCGGATGCGTTCTCTTTTTCCTCGGCGCATGGGGGATACGCTATGCAGGCAAGAAACGTAGGGAAAAGGAATGGCTTAATCATGTACTCACAACAGCACCGGTTTTAGAGTACCGTCCAAAAAATGCGTTTCACGGTGAAACGGAATAAGATTAAGCGTTGGAATCACCTTCGATCTCACCGCTGTTCTTTTCCAATACTATATCACTGACGACCTCGTTGCCCCACACATCCCAGCCGGGCGGAGATTGTCGCGCAAATAGCTCTATGCGGGGGACGTCACCCATAAGAGCTTCAATACGCCGCCGCGCCTCAGCGGGCTTTTTGCTGTGTTCCTCAACATGGGAGACAATCACCTGATGAACATTTCTTGCTTTTCGGTGCGGGTGGCCTTTCGTGGCAAGCATACAGATCTCCACATTGGAACGTGTCCAGTAGCCCATGCCCCAAAAGATACCGTCGCTGTGCCGATTGAGCTTTACCCATACAAAGGCGGTGGTCTTATACTCAAAGCCCCATGCGCGGATCACCTGCAGAGCCTCCGAAATCATAGGCAATGTAGCCCAAATAAAAAGGATGCAGTCTTTGGCTGCCAGCTCCTGCACAGGCAGAGCCTTGATTTCATCGAGCTCCATTGTTGGATAATGCTTTTCAATATCCCCATGGCCTTTCCACATTTTATAACGCCAGGGCGGGTCTGCATAAATCACAGAGTATTTCTTCACAGGCTGAACATCTCCCGCACGATCCGATCCGCGCCTTTCACAAGTCCGGTCAGAACAAGCATATTAAAGACAAGCTCCCCGATGTATTCCCAAGCCATCGTTACGGCGGGCAGGCTGCTGTCTACAACGGGAGATCCGCTGGACAAAAAGGCCGAGTAGATCAGACAGGCCAGCACGATCACAGCACCCTCCAGACATACGCCAATGTAAGACTTTACAAAGGCTTTTCCCATCCCCGCCGTGTTTTCTCCTGCAAAGGAGGCTAAGGGCAGCGGAGATATAGCCGTATAGATATATAGCTTGAAAAAGCGTCCGTATACGGTAAGTATCAGAATAAAGGACAGGACGGTAATGAACAGGCTGCCGAGGAAGGAAACCAGCCAAAGCGGGATGCTCTGTAAAAAGCCGACGTCCTCAATGGCACTGACGATCTCGGCGGGCAGCTCCGCCGTTGTAGTGACGCTGCCCCCGATGCTGCTCATAGATGCAGACACAACGCTGCCGCAGATAGAGAAAATAGCAGTCATCAATTCCATGCCGCGACCGACCGCCACCTTTGCCAGCACGAAGCGAATAAAATGCCGCAGAGCAAATTCCGGTCTTTGCAGCTCCTTAAAGGATGCAGCAGAGGAAAAGATGCCGACAGCAAAGAACAGCACCAATAGACCATAGCCGATACCCACAAGGGCAGAATTGATGTTGGTTATCACGCTCCATATCTGCCCGCCCTTAAAGGTTTCCGGTGTTTGTGTAATCAGCGTCCATAGCTCGGCAAGCTTATCGTTCCATGTGGCAATGGCACTTTCCAGATTTCTTATAACCCAGTTATCACTAATTGACTTCACCTCCACATATAATTGTAAATTTTTCGTGCAATGTATTGATTTTTTCGTGCAAAACGCATATACTATGTTCGTAATCGGAAAGGAGATGATTTTATGGCCGGTTCCACCAATATTAGTATCCGTATGGATTCCGATGTCAAAGCACAGGCCGATGCGTTGTTTGGCGAACTTGGGATGAATTTGACCACGGCTTTTAATGTTTTCGTTCGTCAAGCCTTGCGTGAAGGCCGCATTCCCTTTGAGGTTTCCCTTAACCATCCGAACAAAGAAACGATTGCTGCCATGCTGGAAGCGGAAAGGATTGCAAAAGACCCGTCTGTAAAGGGATATACCGATATGGATGAACTTTTTGCTGATTTGCGGAAATGACAAAATATACAGTCAAATACACGACTCAATTCAAAAAGGACTATAAGCTTGCCTTGAAACGGGGCATGAAGATGGAACTGCTGAATAATGTCATCACGGATTTGGCAAATGGGGTTTCTCTGCCGGAAAAGAACAACGATCACGCGCTGACAGGAAATTGGGTCGGACACAGAGAATGCCATATTCTCCCTGATTGGCTTCTCATCTATCGGATCGACGGGGATGTTCTTGTGCTGACAATAGCTCGCACCGGGACACACAGCGACCTATTTGGGAAATGATTGAATGAGGTAATGCGTTTCACCGTGAAACGCATTACCTCTTTTCTTATACTGCGCCGATGGCGGCGAGGATTTCCTTTGCAAAGGCAATCACAAGCCCGCCGAACAGACACAGGAAACCCTGAGAACGCTGGCTTGCGTCATGGCTCTGGATGGACATACCGACCTGCACGATGCCCCAGCCGAGGATGATTACGCCGATGGCTTTGATCGCGCTGAAAATGAAGTCGGACAGATTGTTGACCACGGCAATGGGATCACCGTCGGCAGCAAAGGCACCGGTGGTTAAGAATGCCACGCAGAGTATGAGTACGCTCCACACGGACATGAATATCTTTGCGCGTTTTGTAGTAGATTTCTTCATTCGTTTTCCTCCATAATAGATAAAGAATAAATCCCCATGCGCAAAAATATGTTCCACTATTAAATGAAATCTAAGCGCATGGGGATTTTTTCGCATCCGTTCCGGTTGCCCCGCAAGGGGCGAGGAACGGGCGATTATTATAATATTTCTATGGAAGCGGAGCTTTCATAGAAATACCGCATATCGTAGAGACAATGCGGGCTGTGGACGTAAGGGGCAGCCCCGCCGTCCTCTGTGAACTGAATATTGGGGTGCTTCATCAGATCGTATTTCTCGTCAATGACCGGCCTTTCCCCGCGGATAAACACAATGGCATTTTTGTTATCCAAAAGGCGGACTTCATCCGGAGTCATAAGATCTCGGCCTGCCTGTTGGATGCTTTGACTGTACGATCCGTTTCGCCCCTTGCTTTGACTGCTGGATTTGGTTGAAATAGTCTCCTTGCCCAGAAGCTCGGAAACATATTTGTGCGTACTCTGCTCATTGCCGCCGAGATAGACAAAAGTATCCGCATTGCCGATAATGCCCTCCCAGTCGTCCTTAAACAGAGCTTTGAGCTGGGATATATTTTGTAGAATGATCGTGGCCATGATGTTGCGGGAACGCATGGTTGCCTGCAATCGGGCGTAGCCGTCCGGCAGGGCGACGTTGGCAAACTCGTCAAACATGAGGCGCACCGGCACGGGCAGACCGCCCATGTGAACCTTGTCTGCCTGATAGTACAGCTCTTGAAATGCCTGCGTATAGAGAAGCCCCACAAGAAAATTGAGACTGTTATCGTTGCTGTCCGGTATCACGCAAAAGATAGCCTGCTTGCGCTCTCCCAGCTTGGACAGCTCCAAATTGTCCTCATCGGTAATGTCCTGTATCTCCCGCAGAGTGAACGACGCGAGACGGACGGCGGCTGAAACAAGAATACTCTTAGCTGTCTTGCCCGCAGCCTGCTTGAAAATGTGATACTGCCGAACAGCGATGTGATCCGGCTGTTCTTCCTCCAACGCCTCGAAAAGCAGATCCAGCGCCGATTGATAATCGTCGTCATCCTCTTTCGCTCCGCCGTACTCGATCATGGTGAGCATCATTTCCAAAGTCTGTTCGTAAGGCGGGGACTCATGGAGAAGATACAGCATAAGGGCAGAGTCGAGGGCGATTTCGGATTTCTCCCAAAAGGGATCGTTCTGGCTGGCGTTTTTCGGTGTGGTGTTCTGAATAAAGTTGCTGATGAGCCGGAACACGTCGGAGTCCTTGCGGATATAGCGGAAAGGATTATAGCTGTCGGAATGGCTCGGCTCGATGAGGTCAAACACCTTGACAACATACCCCTGCTGCAAGAGAAACGGGGCAACTGCGCGGACAAGCTCGCCCTTTGGGTCGGTGCAGATAAAGCTGGTATTTGCCAGAAGAAGATTAGGCTTTACAACAAATCTCGTCTTGCCTGCGCCGCTGCCGCCGACAACGATCTGAAGAAGATTTCTCATATGCTGCCGTCCGTTGAGGCTCATACACAGGTGCTTTGTGAGGATGACGTTTTTGTCGGGATCTTTATCACTGTACTTTTTGTTCAGCTCCCGGACATTTCCCCAACGGGCAGAGCCGTGTTCCTCACCGGGGCGCTTGTTCTCATTAGAGGAATAATAAAGAACGATTCCGCCGACATACAGCAGCAGAGCACCCAGCATGAATTTGACAGTGTGCGGTGTCCAATGCAGAGAAAAGGGGGTATCCATCGCATCGGGAAAGACAGCCATGAACTGAAAGAGATTCATGCCGTCCTCATAGACCCCTGCTGCCAGCGCAGCCAGATAAAGAATAAACAGGGCGAGAATCGCCCACATAGGGGCGGTCTCGCGGAAAGATTTACGGTTTATATACGCATCCCTCCTAAATACGTTTGCACAGCACGCACTCCCATAACGCGCTGCGCGCTAAGAAATCCGTTTCACCATGAAACGGATTTCTAATGGGAGTAGTGTCACCGTGAAACGCATTACCGTGTCTTGTTCCTGCTTCGTACCGGCGGAGACTTGCTTTGTACTTTTGCCGCCGCGTCGAGCTCACGGAGCTTTTGACGCACAGAAGGTTTTTCATCCGTCTGCGGTCTGTTCAAGCCAATCCCGCGCTCGTCGGAGGATTTCTCTTGTGGAGCGCGGGACTTCACTTTTTTTACGGCATTTTCCTCCGGCTTCACTTCCGGCACGGCATAGTCCATTGCCTCCATGACGGCGTTAAGTTGTGCACTGTAATTCACATTGGAAATGATGTGCAGAACGCCGCTTTCCCTGTTCTCATGCTTGGCGGTTGCGTACAGGATGCCGAACTGTTTGGCGATTTTTTGAAACTTCTCATAGTCTGCGGCCTTGATCGGGATGATAACGGACTCGGCGTTCCCGTCCTTCATCAGCCGTTCAATGCCGACCTTGCCAACCACCTTATAGTTTTGCTTTACCATCGCGGCCAACAGTGCCGCTACGTTCACAAGACCTTTTGCGGAAAGCTCCGCTGCGATTTTGGCGGCTTCCAGCCCCTCTTTGATCATCAGATCGGCCACTTCGCCGCTTACTTCCATAGGTCATGCCTCCTTTGTTGCGTTTTCGCTTTATCATTCCTGGACTGCTCCTCGATCTGCCGTGTGAGCCGGATATGCTCTTGAAGCTGCGGAATACGCTCTGCTATCTGTTGGGTGCATCTCAGCTCCCGGCGGATCGGACGCAGGGCAAGGGAGATTTCCTTGATCTCGGCGCTTACATCTTCGCCGCGCCGTTTGCGGCGGTACAGCTCGCGCCGGGAAAGAGAAAGAGAGTCAATGTCCGTCTGCAGAGCATCCGCAAGCATAGACAACTGACTCTCGCTGTTGATACGGTATTTTTGCAGCAGCGCAAACTGCCGCTTGTATTGGTCGAGCTTCTTGACCTCGGCCCGCACGGGAAACGGAACGGATCGGCGGCGTGGTCGTGGCGGTGAAAGCAAATATAAATAATGCAGATACAGACGACGCAGGCCGGACAGTTTTTTCTTTTCCCCGTATGCGGCTGATCTACGCTTGACCTTATATCGGCCTTTTGGAATATACGAGGGCGCTACCTTCTGCGGCTTCGGCGCTGTCGGCTCGGTGCGGCTTTTGTTCAGCCGCGCCCGTATGTCTGCTTCGGTGTAGCCTTCACCCAGACTGTCCAGTCGGATAAAGCGATCCGACCCGGGCGGCTTGATTGCCGTGTGCGTTACATTGGCACCGCGTTTGATCGTATAGCCACGCTTTTGCAGAGCATCATAAAAGGATTGCATGGTAAAGGCTTCGGAAAGCGCGGCGTCTATGTCCTGACGGATCAGACCGCGCACGGTGGTCTTGCCGTTCTTTTCGGCGTTCCACTCCGCATAATGCTTTCCTGTCCCTTTCGGCTCGATAACGGAAAGATCGTTTTCCCGGCTGATCTCATTGGATATTCCCCGGATATCTCCGTAGTACGCTTTGAAGTCGTCCCGGTACATCTTTCCGTCAATGCAGGAAACAGAGTTGAAAACGATATGCGCGTGAATATGGTCGTGGTCAATGTGCGTTGCGACCACTGCCTCAAAACGCCCCCGCAAAAGCCGCTCGGCAAATTCTACGCTGAGACTGTGAGCCTGCTCCGGTGTTACTTCGCCGGGAGAAAAGGAATGAATGATGTGATAACCCTGAACCGGACGGTTTTCCTTATCCCAGCGGCGTTTGGTGTCCAGCATATTCCGGCAGGCAGTGCCAAGCTGACAGTTGATGGCCGTCTGGAGGATTTGTCCGTTTTCAGCCCGTTGTGTTTTGCTTTCGTTCAGTGCATAGTTGATGCGCTTATCCAGCCGGGCATGAATAACAATGATTTTATCATAGGCCATTTTTCACAAGCTCCCATGCGCGGCGGGCAAGGGTAATAGCATCCGCGATTTCAGATTCTCGGATGCTCTTGCGGGCATTAGCCCAATATGCGATCTGATTGATATTATTTCCGATGGCTGACAGCTCCCGTAATAGTGCAGCGTACTGATCAGGCGGGCGTGGACGAAGTTCCACTCCACGCAAAAGCTGACGGACAAGTGAACTTGCCGTCAGCCTCGTTATTTCACACTGTTTAATTAGGTTAGAGTATTCTTTATCGTCTAGCCACAGGCCGATAAAGTGGTTACGATTTCGCATGAAACCTCCGTATTAAATGCGTTTCACGATGAAACGCATTTTGAATCATTGATGTAGTTTCGAACATATGCTATAATTATTTACTAAGAACAGACTGTATAGAGCTTAGTTTTGATATTTTGACAATTATACTATAGCGAAGGAGATATAAAAAATGAATAACAGGGTTGCGTTAGTTATCGGAAACTCTGAGTATCAGAATATCGGCAAACTGAACAATCCAAAGAATGATGCCAACGATATGTCCTCCGTACTGCGAAAACTCAATTTTGATGTGACAACTCTTATTGATGCGGATCTGCCGGCTATTCAGAATGCTGTTACCACTTTTCTGAAATCACTAGATGATTATGCCGTAGGTCTCTTTTTCTATGCAGGACACGGTATGCAAATTGATGGAAAAAACTACATCCTTCCTGTTGATTTAGAATCAGGAGAGAGGGCAAAAACAATAGTATCCTGTTTTTGCTTAGACTCTTTATTGCAGGGTGTATCCTCATATACAGGGAAAACATTTATTTGTATTCTAGATGCTTGTCGAGATAATCCATTCACGATGGGAAGAGGCTTTTCAACTGGGTTTGCGCCATTTGAGAATCCCCCACAAGGAACGATTATCGCTTATTCTACAAGCGCAGATTGCAGTGCATTCGATGGAAACGGTAACAACGGGTTGTACACTCAAGTCCTAATAGACTCTATGCTTATTCCTAATATCAAAATTGAAGAAATGTTCAAATATGTTAGGAACAACGTGCTTGAACTATCCAAAAGCCAATATGGGGAAGAACAGCTTTCTTGGGAATATTCCTCATTAGTTGGTGATTTCTATTTTTCTGTCGTCCCTCAGCCAGTCAACATAGATATTCCAGACAAAGAACTATATGAATACATTTGTTCTCGTCGGGAGTTTTATGAGAAGACTTGTGATGATATCTGTGATGTTGAGTGCCTGCCATATGTAGATGCTTACAACAAATATCATATTCCCATCATACATATTCTACGAGCGTATTCAAGAGAAGACTATAGGGAAAAAGAATACCAGGTTTCAGATGCTACCATTGACCAGCTTAACATTGGTTATTTGTCCTCATGGGGGTTTACCTACAAGTTTTATAGATGGTACTACAAAGATAACTATGTTGAAATGGGAGATCCATTACCGCTTCCCGAAGAAATGAAACCGAAAGAGCCCGTTAAGGGGCAAGAATTTAGAATTCAAACATCTTTGACAGCAGAACAAAACGAAGGAAAGATAAAGTTTAATTTGCTCTCCAACATTCCAAAAGAGACACCTCTGTTATTTACATTGCGTGGTAGCAAGTATATGGCTCAATGTAAAGCCGTAGTGGAAGATAGCACCGTTACAAGTGAATGGTTTAGCAATAAAGGTGGCCCCTTAAAGAACGGGTTTTACACAATTAAAATATCGTGCCCAATATCGAACTTGTTGCCTGACAGAGTAAAACAAGTCTTCGGTGAGCGAAGCAGAAACTTATACGGTGATGGCGTTAAATATGATCCCATTTCCGGAAATACAATCAGCATTTCCTACGGCCTCGTAGTGAAAAACACGATCATCCAAGTAATTGATTTGCAAAAAAAGATAGAGGATCTTTAGTTTTGCATCACAATAGTTATTCACTAAAAGCCTTAAAAGCGTAGGTATTAGGGGTAACCCCCTAACAAGCGGCGTTTGTGTTTAACAAATGCCATACTTGCCGGGACAGCGCCACCATAGGCGGCGCGTCCGGCTCATAATGTATTAGGATTCAAATAAATTATCTGGCTTCACCACAATGCATTTCACGGTGAAACGCATTAGCTTCATCCTTTTCCGTGGCTTTGATCTGTGTGCGTGCAATCGCGGGACAGGCGGCTTCAAGAGCGTCGATCATTTCAGAGGCGGTTTTGCTGATACAGTCCAGCGAGGCTTTCAGCTCCGGCAGCTCCTTGTCGCGGCTCCAGCCGGTAGCGTAGGCAAAGGAATAGTCCGAGGTATCGATCCCGAAGTGCTGGCAGACTACATAGGCAATGCTCTCTGCCTCGACCTCGCGGGTCGGACTATCCTTCTCCGGCTTTCCCATAATGACACCGTTTTCCACAGGCAGAGCGTGGAGCTTGGCATGAGCTGTCTCATGGATCAGCGTTTTTAGGGTCTGCACCTGACTCATGCCCTCATTGACATAGATACATTGCTCCAAATGGTTGTAGCAGCCTTTGGATCGCTGCGGCTCCCGGTAATATATCAGCACGGGGCTGAGGACTTCGACAGCGTGAAAAATACTGTCAAAGTCCTCCACATCGCCGGTCAACTCATTCACGCCCAGTGAGGGAAGCTCTTTTCCTTCGGTCTGGCTCAGATCGAAAACATAAGCGATCTTGAACCGTTGGCGGTTGATAACGGCACTTTCTTTCTCCGGCTGCCCATCTGGGCCGATCACGGCATTTCCCTGCGCGTCGAGCTTGTCCTTCTCCACAAGAAGCTTTTGCGGACAGGGCGCGAGGATTTGAATGCCTTTTTCTCCTTTCTTCACTGTGCGCCCCAGCTTCTTCCATGTGGTATAACCGGCCACCGCGCTTGCTTCGGGGCATTGGAAGAAAATCAAAAGGCAGTTTCCAAAGCTGTAATGGTGGAACTTGGACATAGCCTCCAGATATTTCGCGTAGTCCTCGCTCTCAAACACGGCTTTAACACCGCTTTCCAACTTTTCCGTCAGAGCCCTTATCTGCTCCTGCCGCTCTGCCAGTGCGTCAGCGTTCCGGGCCGCTGTGGTTCTTCTCATGGGGAGGAGTCTCCGTTTGTTTTCGTCGGGATGGCACCTTGAATGTAATCGGCTCATTTCCTTTTGCTCCGATAAGAATTTCAGAGCATTCATACTCTTTTTTGAAGCGTTCCATCAAATCGGGCGGGAGAGAGCAGAAGTCCTCCTCTCCCAGCCCGCAAATGAAGAATGTCCCGAACAGGCCACCGTAGCCTGCCGGGACACTTCTGTTAAACGGGAGACCCATAAGCAATGATTCTTCGTTCCCGACAAGAGCAACTCTTTCCTCATAGGGATAGATCGGCTCAATCAGTCCACCGACGACGGCCTGCATTTCCTCAAGACCGTTGATTTCCTTTTCATAGGGCAGATAGCCCGGCTCTACGACCAGTACATTCATTCGATCACTTCACCGGACCTTTCTTCTCCTTGCTGAAAATCTCTGCTTTCTGCTTCTGCTTTTCCAGCCGTTGACGGCGTTCTTCCAGCGCGTCATACACGCTATCCTCGATCTCGCGGGGCGTCATAGACACATCAGGGAAATACTTGCGGAGTCGGTCGCCGCGCAGAATGATCTTCGTCTCATAGCTGTTTTCCCGATCCTGCGGCTCAGATGCGAGTTTGGCAGGACTGGCAGACGGAACAGCAGGGGATGCAACAGGCGCAGACGGTGACGAGGGAGCGGGAACGCCGGACACGGCTGCCTGCGTAGGTACTGCATTATTGGACGGGAAGGAAAACACATTGCCGGGCGCTTTCGGCGGTACTGAGGCCGAGAGAGGCACCGGAACGTCCGGGGACTTCGGTATGCCGGTAGGAGCCATTGTCGGAGTTGTCGGTGCGGGCGGCGTTACGGGCTTGGGCTTATCCACGACCTTCGGCGGGTATCTGCCCTCCAATACATCACGGATCTTCTGCTCGGTGAGGCTTTCAGAGGCCGCGACCTTTTTCAGAATACCCGTGTTTTCGTTGTTGACCTTGACATTGATCCCAATCAGATCAGCAACGGTGTCCTGAACCTTCGGCTGAAGAAACGCGATATTATAGGCAATCGAAACCGCCAGCGATCCTTCATCTACCAAATCACAGATTGACTTGGTTGCCTCGGACAGCTTCATGAGACGGTTGAGCTTCATCGTGCTCATGCCCATTTCCTTTGCAATCAGCTCATCAGTCTCCGGCCCGCCTTTTTCGCCTCGCAGCTTTCGTCCGGCTTTACGCCTCATACTGTCCGCTTTCATTCGCAGTGCGCGGGAGAGATCGTAGGTGGAAATATGTTCACGGTGCAAGTTGCCGTCAGCTACAAGGATGCGGGCATCATCATCGTCAAGCTGCTGGATGATCGTGGGGACAGGATAATTCAGCTCACTTGCAATCAGATGGCGGCGCTGACCGGACAGGATTTCCAGCTCGCCGTCCTTATTGAAGCGGGCAAGTACCGGGTCTTTGACGCCGAAACGCTTGATGGACTGAAACAGCTCTTTGAAGTCGTCGCTGTCCCGATCCACGGAGAAGGTGTTTATGTCCGCTTTTTTCAGATAGGCCGGGTGCAGAATTGCGGAGAAGGCTTCGCCCTCGCCCGGGATAGGTAATGATTTCTTGTCTTTCTCGGTGGGGGGAGTAAGTTTTTCACCCAGCAGCTTTGTGATTGCTGTTCCGGTAGGGCCGACGGCAGCAGCACCAACAGGCTTTTCTTCTTTCTCAGCTTTCTTGGCGGGCTCCTTTGGAGAAACGGGGTTTTTCTCTTTATCTGCAACGGCAGGAGCGGTGGGCGATGTCTCGGTCGCTTTTTCCTCTTTCTGATCCTCCGCTTTTGCTTTGGGAGCCTTTTCAGCGTCCTTTTTCGGAATCTCAGTGGTTTTCGTACTGACCGGAGCCTCTTTGGGCATTTCGGTCTTCTTTTCCTCAGCCTTGCTTTCGGCGGGCTTCTCCGTTTCCTTTTTCGGCGCAGCCGCTTCTTTTTTCTCCGGTGCCGGTGTCTTATCTGCCTTTTCAATGAGCTTGCCGGGAATCGGTGCATCCGGGTTTGTATTGGCAATCTTGTGGTATTCCTGTGCCTCCTTTTCAGTCATGTCATAGACCAGTGCAGGCAGCTCCTTGAGCTTAGCAAGCTCGGCGGCTTTGCGGCGGCGGTAGCCCGTAACAAGCTGATATTCTCCGTCCTCTCGCTGACGCAGAATGACCGGTTCCTTTACACCGTCCAGCAGCATTGAGGTGACAAGCCCGCCATAGGATTTATCCGCAAGTTTGACAATGGGAATATCGGGTAGATCGTGGATCTCCTCGATAGGGATTTGCCGGGGAATGATTTTTTCGTTTGGCATTTAGTTCCTCCTTTGTGTCTTGAAATATGCAATAATACGTTTCACGGTGAAACGCATTTATCCAAAGTCGTGCCGCACAGCGGCGGCATAATACGGGCCTATTGTTATGGGCGCATTATACAGCGCCGTCAACAGATAAGCCCGTATGTTCCAGATCTTAGTTGTTGTATCCCGAAAAGCGTCCAGCACATAGGAGACATGCTCAAAGGTAAGCCGTCGGAAGCGTTCCTGCACCTTTGGCGTAGGAATATTCTCACTCCCGATTCGCATGGTTGGCGCTGTGCTGCATAACACTTCACAGATCAGCTCCAACAGGCAATACGGATCATCATAGGGATAGCTCTCTGCAAGCAAAGGGTAGTCTATTTGCTCTCGCACGCTTTCCTCAATCTCTCGCTCATCCGGAGGATGATTAGATGGATCAGTATAGCTAAGATCAGTTTTGATTTTATTATTATAATTTGCTTCCCCTTTCGGGAAATCTGCACTTCCTCTTTCGGGAAGTCTTGAAGTTTCATTTTGGGAAGTCTGGACTTCCTCTTTTGGAGCTTCTGCACTTCCCGTTTTGGGACATCTGGACGATGCAGGGACACCCCTGGGTGCAGGCGGCACAGTTTCAACGAATTGCTTGACATAGATCATGGTCGGCTTGCCTTGTCCCTGCTTTTTTCGCTCGATAAGGCCAATGCCTTTCGTGTCCAGCTCAGCCAGCAGGCGTATTGCCTTGTTGTGACCACAGCCCAAGTCCTCCATGATCTCATCAACCGTGTAATAGATATAAACGCGGTCATAGTCGTCATACCAGCCATTCTTTGCAGACAGCCCCATTCGATCAAGCATAAGCCCGTACAGCACCTTCGCATCCATTGACAGTTGCTTGAATTGAGCTCCTGTCATAAGCTGCTTCGGGAAACGGTAAAAAGCATAGCTTTCAGACTGATCACCGTAAAAGTAGCCAAAGCTCATATTCTATTCCTCCACGCGCTCACAAAAGACAAGATACCGGTACTTCCCGCCGCTGGCATAGGGATGGCAGGTCAGAAGTGTTACCATGTCTCTGTCCTTTTGAATGAGAATCGCGTTCACATCATTCGGAGTGATGATTTTGATCTCTGCCACTTTGTAGGTCAGCGTTCCCCAGATATTCGTGACCGTGATCTCGTCACCTATCTCCAAAAGCTCTATCTCCTTGAAGTAGGGATAGCCGCTGTAACCCCGGTGTCCGGCAATCACGGCGTTACTGTTGATACCGCCAATGGGGATGCTCGTCTGCGACAGTACAGCCGCGCCTGCTGCCATGTTTTCCTCGCTCGCGCCGAGAAACAGGGGCATTTCCAAATCCATTTTCGGGATCGTTATTACACCGAATTTTTCATCGGGCAAATCGTAGTCGGTCAGCTTGAATTGAGACAGCTCATAGGCGCTTTTGCTGTCCAGCTTATTCTGCTTGAACAGATAGAGCTCCCGGTTATAGGTCTGCATTGCCTCATAGAGCTCTGCGTATGGGATAACTTCCTGCTTTTCTTCGGAATCTCTGCGGATTTCCTCAACTGTTTCGTGGTATTCCTCCACGGCCTGCTTGACCTCTATGCTTTTTTCTGCGCCGTCGATCAGTGGCTTTACCGCAAAGGCGGCGCTGGCAAAGGCAAGGCAGATCAACAGAATTAACAGGAACAGCCGCAGCTTAATGTGCTTCATGTTTTCCTCGCTTTCTCTCTTGCCGCAGCAAGCGCAGTCTGTGTTTCAGCTTTCTTGCCCGCCGAATTGTTTTATAACAGCCAAAGCATGTGCCAATTCCCACGATGGTAAGTCCACCATAAGCGAGGCCATGACGGTACTCGCTGCCCCACGTGGATGCCTCTACAGGGGTAAATTCTGCATCCTCGATTACGCTGATTGCTTCTTCATACTCCGTGCGCTCTCCCCGGATGAGCAGTCTGTGACTGTTCACGCCATAGGGCGTGCAGGTTACAAGGGTACAAAGATCGCATCCGGCTTCAACGGTCAGCTTCGAGGTGTCCTCCGGCAAAACAATGTTGATTTCGCAAACCTTATAGGCCAGCGTCTGACCCAGAATACGGAGCAGGAAAATGTCGCCTTCTTTCAAGAGATTCAGGTCTGAAAACATCTTCTGCCCGGCAAGACCGCTGTGACCGGTCAATACACAATGCATACCGAGGCCGCCCACAGGGAGGGACGATCCAAGCAAGTGCCCCACGCCCCGGTCAAGCGTACTTTCCTCCGTTCCGTGGTAGATAGGTAGATTTACCGAAATTGCCGGGATCTCCACATATCCCATGATCCCGTCGCCGCGCACATTCAGGAGCGTATCGTAGCTTTCAGATGCCTTAATAAGCGCGTCCTTCGTATATGGCTTGTCCGGGACAGACAGCAGGGTTTCGTTATAAGCGACGGCAACGGCACGGGCATTGTCTAACGCCGCAGTGTCCATCTGCTCGACAGCTTCAATGTACTGTGTCTCTATGAGGCTGCGGTTTTTCTCAGAAAGATAGTTGGCAATCAGCGGGTAAAGAATGATGCCGAGGGAAACGACGATCAAAACGGCAAGAGATAGAATTTTCATTGTATTCTTCATGCTCTCCCTTCACATGGCAAGAGGGCGGTTTTCCCGCCCTCTTGCTTGATGGTTAGGTGTTTTCTGCTTTCTTTCTGTTCTTATGGGTAAGGACAAGAATGCCCGCTACGCAGAGTGCCAGCATCGAAAGGCCAATGACAGGGAACATCCAGTTGCCGTAAGATCCGGTCTGCGGGAGATCAAAGCCTCTCGTATTGATGACCGTAAACGGTACAAAGGCGTTGGCGGAGCTGTCGTCAGCGGTCATATTGACCTTGTTGCTGTCTACGGTTGCCGAGGCGGTCAGCAGCTTGTGAGCGAGCTGCTTCTGCGGCATATTGTGATACAGTCCGGGATCAACATCCTTGTATCGGGGATCGTTCTGAATGAGGCCGAGTACATCGGTGCCGTAAATATCGCAGAGCTTGCTGCTCTCGGTCTGGGAGATCACGACCTTGATACTGTTTTTAAGCAGCGTGTACCCGTTGGCAGTCTGTACCTCCGTCCAAGTATAGGCGTCGTCCTCCAAGCCTTTAAGGATCAGCTTGCCATCCTTTGTGGGAATGAAGTGAGTGGCAGCCTTTTCCTCGGTCACATGGCCGGTTACATACCAAACTCCTTCAGCCTCATTCAGTTTTCCTACAAGAAAACATCCGTCCGTGTCATTGCGGACGATAAACTCAACTTTGGAATAGTCGCCGCGCCCATCGGAGAACTGCTTTGTCATGTCGATGCCATAAACATAGACATGGCAATCATCGGCGAGGGTATCATAGTAACCTGTATTGCTACGCTTCCATGTGAGGACAACATCGTTGGGATTGCCAGCGTCACCGTAGGTCACGCTGTTATCGCTGTTCATCGTAGCCTTATAGGTTATGCGGAGGGTGCAGTCCGAATAGCCGCTGTTTACCATGCTTTCCCCAGTATATACTGCCTTGCTGCTGTTGATCTCTGCAAGGCCGGAGGCGGTCATGGAGATGGTCATAACGCCTGCGCCCTCGGCGGTGCTGTTATAGTTTACAAGGAAACGGTCACTCGGCTCTTCCCACGATGTGATCAGATCAGTACAGTTCTCATCCTTGAAGAATTCCAAGAGAACATCGCCTTTGTTATAGGATATACCTTTGGACAGCGTATCAATAAAGGTATAGTCCGTGAGAAAGGAGGCAGTGGATGTAATGCTGGGCAGAGTGGAAATGATCTGATAATCGATCACGTCACCTGCCGAGGCGGTGCCGGTGTGGGCGTAGCAGTCTGTAATATCACTGATACTGCCGCTGTTCTTTCCGGTGTCGGCCTTGTCCTCGCGGAGTGTCTTTTCAAGGCTGGGGATGCCGGTGAGGTTTTTGGGGTACAGAGTCACATCATAGATCCAGCGAGTGCCGCCGTCGTTGGCATTGTTCCCGTCAACGGAGGTCATGGGCAGCGAGACGAGGAAAGGCGCGGTGGTGTCCGTGACCATTTCGGGGACACGGGTTTCGATCAGCAGATACAGGCCGAGGGGCAGATCGGAAGCTCCCGTATGGCCGTAGGCGTCCGTCTCCGTCATGGCTACGCCGTGATTGTCGCGGGCATACGTTTCCAGTGCGTTCTTGACCGAGGTAGCGTTTGCATCCAGCGCCGCCTTGAGACCATCAATCAGCACATCGGAGCGGTAGTAATACACGGTCATGCCGTCTACAACTTCGTCAGCAGGAGAGTATCGGTCATTGGTGCTGACGCCGATTGCGGAAAGAAAAGCGTTGTTCTGCTCGGTCGGGGCAATGCCGTATAACACTTTGATATGCTCCGCGCCGTCCTCGCTCTCGGAAAAGGTGTGGATTGAGCCCACACGCACATAGGTGAACTCCACGCCCTTGATTGCGTACCCGTAGGCATTTCCATTGGCGTTCAGCGCGGAGACGCGGGTGGGATCGCCCAGCACAGCCTCAACGCCGTTTGCGTCCTTTACGCCGGTGGACACATAGGAGCTATCCCATATACCGTCCTTCTCGGCGTTGGTAAGATCATATTTATAAATGTCCAGCGTACCCGTGCGGGAGGTGTCAATCGTGGCCTCGTCCACGGGTGCGGCAAGGGCAGTAACAGAAAAGCTGCTCACTATCAGGACAGCGAGCAGCAGCGCAAAGATTTTCTTCAAGTTTCGCGTTCGTCCTTTCGTTTCAAAATGATGTAGGGCATGGTCATAAAGCCCATGACAAGGGGTAGCCATGCAAAGCCAGCGCCGCCCGTTTCGGGCAGACGGAATAGCGGATCATCGGTAGCGGTGACATAGAGCGTGTAGCAATAGGTTACGTCGCCTACGGTTTTTGTGTCCTCGGCGGCACCTTTGATCTCAACAGGCAGTGTTCCAACATAGAGGGAGCTGCCAAGCAGAGAGTGTCCATCAGGCGCTTTTGTCTCGGTAAGGCGGTAGAGAATGGAGCTATCCGCCCGGAGACCGCAGAAAGTGACACAGCCGCTTTCACTGGTGGTAAGCTGTCCGTCCGTAAGGCCGGGACTGATACAGCCGCCGGGCAGAACATTGTTGCCCTCGCGGTAGAATACCGCTGTCCAGCTTGCGCCGTTATCCGTGGAATACTCCAAGAGGAAGCTCGCCTCGGAGAGTGGTGCGCCGTTATGATCCTGTTTCTTCACTTCCAGCGTTCCCGGCCTGCGGAGGTTATCCCGTTCCTGCGTGACCGTAACACCGTGCTCGGTGATCGAGAACGGATACACCGTATCGTCCAGCTCATAGCCCTTCGGCGGTGCGAACTCCTGATAACTGTACGAGCCGTAAAGCAGACTTTCAAAAGTCAGCTCACCGTTTGCGTCGGTATAGCCCTCTGCAATCTGCTGACCGTCACTGCCATAGAGGCGGAAGCCTGCCCCGGAAAGGGGTGTGTCCTCATAAGCGTCTCTCTTGACGATTTTCAGATTTCCACGGGCAAATTCATTGACCGCCGTCGTGCTCACAAGCTGGCCTCCCTCTGTGACAGAGACAGGGTACAGGGTCGAGTCGAGCACAAGATAGGGCAGCGTGGCGGTTTCGGCATAAAAATAGTCCCCGATGGGGACTTCAAAAGAGACAGCACCGTTTGCGTCCGTTTGGCCGTTTTGGATTTCGTTCTTTCCGCTGTCATAGAGTGCGAAGCAGACTCCCGGTAAGGGAGCTCCGTTCTCGTCCACTTTGGTAAGCCGGATTGTGCCGGTGCGGATCGGAGCTTTGGGTGTTCTGACCGTCATACCGGAATCAACGGTGGTGCTTTGCATATCTATCGTGCAGGTCACGACACGCTGCTGGCCGTAGGTGGTCGGCGCATAGAAGAACAAGACCGCCTCGGTGCTGTCATATACACCTGACGCACGGAGCGGAAACGCTGATTCCTCGTATTCCTCCGGGATGGATATATGCAGTGTGTCGCCGCTGTTGCCGGTATAGCCTGTAATGCTCGTCCCTGCGGGAAAAGCAGACGTGTCCAACGTGTAGCCTCCGGTCAATCCCGTGAAGCTCACTCGAACGTCTCCCACAAAGCTTGTGTCCTCAGATTCCAGCGTCATATCTGAACTGGAAAAGCTGATGGAATGATACGTGTCTGGGTGACGGCCATACTCCAAAAGTTCCAAGCACCATGCAAACAGGGCTTCATATCCGGGCTTGGGACGGCTGTTTCCTGTGTCACGAAGATAGTAAGGCATTTCCTGTATTCCGTTCTCTGCAAAAAAATACCGGATTGCATTGGCGGTTGCGTACTGCGCCTGGTTATCGTTAAAGCCGCCGTTGGAAGCCGGATAACCGTGGGCGAGGATCGCTTTCAACCCGTTCAGAATGGTTGGGGTATAATACTGCGTTCCGTCCGTTGCGTCATATCCGTCTCCGTAGGGACTTTCCAGACTCATTTGCAAACAGTAGGCAGGCTGGCCGGTTTCAACAACAGAGTGCGGCGGTGTGCCGAGATCGCTCCAATAACCATCGTTGTATTTCTCAAAGTACATAAACGGCTGATAGGCGGTGGCAATATGTACGTCATCGGCAAAGGCGGTTATGGGTAAAGCCGCGCACAAGAGAAGCATGGAACAAAGCGTCGCGGCAAGCCGCTTTTTCCATTTAGGTTTTACAATAGGCATGAGTCCTCCTTGCTATATTTTGCTGGGGTAACAGATTAAGGGGAAGAATCACCCCCTTTCCCCGGCGGACTGCCCTTGCCGATGGCGGTCACACGGCCGGGGGTATAGGGACACTCGGCGTATTTGCAGTACCGATCCTTACGCTGAGGTCGGTGGAAGCGGCAACTCCGGCACTCCGGATATGGCCCGTCTGCGCCGCTGTCGTAGTGATCGCCTCCGGGTCTCCCTTGCATGAGACTTTCAAAAGCCCGATGATCGCCATTGGTAAAATACATGACATACCTCCTTTCTTCTTAAATTAGGGCTTGCGGTATATATAAAAAAATCCGTTTCATGGTGAAACGGATTATTGTGGGATAGTGATTTTAACTAAACATAGCATAAAAAGGTAAGAGTGTCATATGAGCACTCTCACCTTTTAATTACAGTGGCAATTATTGCGTTTTTTTAAGAAACTACATAATAATCAGACAAAACTCCACTCGATGCAGTAACTGTATTTCAGGCTTGGTTTCTCTATGTGAAAACAATACGCTTTAAATTCTTCGTTATTAACAGTTATCGTTTTGGGCTCAATTGCTTCGTCTGATACTTTCCATCTGCTATTCATGTCTGTATCTGCATATATCACAGCCCTCACTTCCTTTATTATATCTGCTTTCGCATGTACCTCAATGTCAGCTATATCGGTTCTCATCATAATCATTTGTGCAAAGTATGGGTACATTACATGCAAAGAGTCTTTTACATCTATTCTCTTTTCTACTGAAAAGATTTCGTCTTTCATAAATGGAGGATCTACGCTCAAAACACTGATATATGGATCTGTATTATGCGGAATACGAGCGTACTTGCATGTTCTTTCTGTGTTGCTACTATTAAAATTTTGAAGCGACATACTGTCAAACCCACTTCCTGTCCAGAACACCACATCAGGTATTTCTGAAATATTATCATGAAGGACTTTTATCTCAGCTGTTTCCACGTTGCTTATTTTCTCTCTAGTCTCAAATGTAAGCACCGTTTTTCTTGATGAATATTGGATGTCTTCAATCCCAATTTCATGGTAGTCAGCTGCTTGTGCATAAGATTTTGCTTTTTTTGCGCTTAAACCAGTCATTAATTCAAGTTCATCCTTTAATGACAATCTTTGTGTATAAAGAGTAACATATGCACTTCCTATAGCACCATAAAATAGATGCAACTGAGGATTGTTTTGTTTTCCAAATTTCAAAATGTGAGAGAATGATATTCCGGGATAAGGATCAATATAATAAATATCACGAATACCTAGTTGATAAGCTTTCTTGGAGCACAACTCGCAAGGGCTTGCCGTCGTAAATAATACTCCTCCTTCAATTCCCTGCCCACCATACTTTGAAAGCTGCAAGAAAGCATTTTCTTCAGCGTGAAGAGAACGTGTGTGAACCTGGTTTTTTGCACCAGTAATTCCTTCATAAACATCCTTAAAACAATATGGAAATAGTCGACTATTCAAATCAACAGTTTTCAGTCTGCCGTTTAATGCATGTATACTTTCAGAAAAAGAAGGGTCTTCTATTTCAAAAGCGCTATAAGACTCCTGATCCATATTTTTACAAAATGTGCAAACATCTCTAAGATTACATGGAACTTGACCTGCGGGAACATCATTCCATCCCACAGCTTTTATAGAGAAATGCTGATCACAGATTATAGCGCCAACTTGCCTTGAAAGGCATCCGGAATTAAGCTTTGCATTATATGCTAGCTGCATGCATCGTTCAATTCCGGTCGGAGTAATTAAACCAGGATGAATCATTAAAGATAAATATCTAATTATTTGTTCCGTTAAAAAATAGTAGAATTTTTCTCTCTGCCGCAAGATGATTTTAGGTCGGTTGAGGGATTAGAAAACGCCGGAAACCC
>CAKUCE010000004.1 GCA_934643535.1 uncultured Clostridia bacterium
AAGCGTTGACGATCAGCAGTCCGTTCAAGGTTGCTTACGCCTCCACCATGGCCACGGCTTCGATCTCCACCAGCCCACCCATGGGCAGCGCTGCCACCTGCACGCAGCTGCGGGCGGGGTAAACACCGTCAAAGAACTCCGCATACACCTTATTGACGGTTTTGAAGTCCGCCAAGTCCTTAACAAAAATGGTGGTCTTGACCACGTCGCCGTAGGAAGCGCCCGCAGCCTTCAGGATCTCGCCCACATTGCGCATGGAGGTGCGAGCCTGCGCTTCCACGCCCTCGGCCAGCTTGCCGGTCTCCATGTCGATGCCCAGCTGGCCGGAGGTATAGACCATATCGCCCACCTTCCAGCCCTGCGCATAGGGGCCAATGGCGGCGGGAGCTTTTTCCGTGTAAAGTACCTGTTTCATGATTCATTTCTCCTTTTCTTTTGATTCGTCCATTTGTGCGCCTGCTTCCAGCAGACGGCGGTTCAGTTCCCGCAGGGGGTCCTCCGGCAGCTTGACGACCCGACGGTCATAGGTCATAATGCCGTTCAGCTCGTCCTCCACATCGGTCAACTGCGTATAAACGGCGGCGCACAGGCCCCGGGGGATGGCGGGCAAAATCTGCTCCTCCATCAGCTTACGATAGGCCTGCCACAGCGCTTCCCGGTCGGAAAAGCCCTTGTAGCCGTAGTTCACATCGTTCCAGCAGTGGCCCTCCAGCCGCAGATTGTAGCCGCCAAATTCGCTCAGGATCACCGCCCGGCCCAGCTTGTCAGGTCGAAAACGATAGGGCCGGAAATACACGTGCAGGCTTTGGAGGTCGCCGATCTTCTGGTCGTGCCAGCCGCTGGCGTGGTCGATGGGACGGCTTTCGTCCACCGAACGGATGATGCGGCAGGCATCCGCCGCGTCGAACTGGCCCCAGCCTTCGTTAAAGGGCACCCACAGCACGATGGAGGGCACGCTTTCCAGCTGAGTGATCATCTCCCGCAGTTCCGCGCGGTATTCCTCCCGCCCCTGCCGGTTTTCCCGGGCAAATTTCCGATAGCGGTCGTCCCGGTGATGGACGCCGGTGATCAGCGGAAAGCTGATGGTGGAAAAGCGGTACTTCCCGCCGCCGTTGGGCATGTCCTGCCATACCAGCAGCCCCAGCCGGTCACAGTGGTAATACCAGCGCATGGGCTCCACCTTGATATGCTTGCGGAGCATATTGTAGCCCAGCTTTTTGGCAGTCTGCAGGTCAAAGATCATCGCTTCATCGGAGGGCGCGGTGTACAGGCCGTCGGGCCAGTAGCCCTGATCCAGCAGACCATTGTGAAAACAGGGGCGGTCGTTCAGGTACAGGCGGCGAACTCCGTCTCTTCCGGCGCGGACTTCCGTTTTCCGCATGGCGAAATAGCTTTCGGCCCGGTCTTCCCCAAAATGAAGCTCCAGCGGGTACAGCCATGGGTCGTCGGGACTCCACAGGTGCTGATCCTGCACCGGCAGACGCACGGGCGTTCCAGCGGAAAACGCAAAACGCTCGCCCTGCAAAACGGCGGTTCCCTCGCCCGGGCGGCTGGCGAATACGGTCAGCTTGATCTCGCTGCGGTCGATATCCGGGATCAGGCGAACCCGCTGGATGTAGGCTTCCGGCACCCATTCCAACCAGACGGTCTGCCAGATGCCGCTTTGCGGCGTGTACCAGATGCCGCCCCGCTTCGTGCGCTGCTTGCCGCGGGTGTGCCAGGATGCGTCCGTATCGTCGTAGACACGGACGATCAGTTCGTTCTCCGGCCTCAGAAAAGCCGTCGCATCCACGGTAAAGGCGTTGTACCCGCCCCGGTGTTCCCCGGCCTTTTGGCCGTTGACAAACACCGCCGCTTCCTGATCCACCGCGCCGAAATGCAGCAGCAGCCGTTTGCCCGCGTTCCAGTTTTCCGGCAAAGCAAAGCGTCTGCGGTACCAGAGCGTCTCTCCGGGCAGAAGGGTGCGTCCCACGCCGCTCAGCTCGCTTTCCGGCGAAAAGGGCACCAGAATGGAACCGTCCCAGCTCTGCGGGAAGGGTTCTTCGGGCAGTGAGGGGCGGATGGCGTATTCCCACGGGCCGTTCAGACACTGCCAGCTTTCCCGTCGAAGCTGGGGCCTCGGATATTCCGAAAGAGGCGTTTCCCGGTTCAGTTTTTCTCCAAAAGGCGTCAGCATGCTTTTCTTCTCCTTTCCACCGGCAAGGGGATGTTTTTCTGAGTATACCCTATCCCCTTCAAAGTTTCAAGGCGGTGGAGGGCGGACGGCATGCTTTTCCCTCCGTCTGAATAGGCTTGCCTGAGCGGAGGGAAACGACATGAAGCAAAGCGCGGCAAAACAAACCCTGAAAATAACGGCGATCAACGGTGTGGTACGGGCCTTCGGAATGCTTTTGCGCGTTCTTCTGTCCCGGCTGCTGGGGGCGGAGATCATGGGCATTGCGGAGCTGAGCCAGAGCGTCCATATGCTGGCCATTACCCCGCTGACCTCCGGCCTGCCGCTGGCTGTGAGCCGCATGACGGCCAAGGCCCGGCCGGAGGACCGCACAAAGCCCCTGCTGGCCGGGCTTTGGCTGGTGCGCATAGCGGCGCTCGTGCTCATGCCCCTGATGCTGCTTTTTTCGCCGCAGCTGGCACGGCTGACCGGCGATGTGCGGGTGCTTCCATCCCTGTGGTGCAGCGCGCCCTGCATCCTGATTCTGGGCTATTCGGCGGTATACAACGGCTACCTGTACGGGGTGGAACGCAGCCTGCTGCCCGCGTGGTCGGAGCTGGTGGAGCAGATACTCCGGCTGACGTTCTGCGTGGGGCTTTTGCTGGCGCTGCCCCATCTGGCGGCCCCCTGGGCGGCGGCGGTGCCGGTCTTTTCCACCATGGCCGCCGAGGTGCTGGGGCTTGCCTTCGTGCTGGCGGTGCTTCGTCTGCCGCTGCCGCCCATGGAGACCGCCCGAAGCTGGCGAAAGCCCATGCTGCGGCTGGCGCTGCCCACCACGGGCACCCGGCTTGTGCAAATGCTGCTCCGGGCCGTGGAGGCGGTCTGGATCCCCCTGCGGCTGCAGGCTTCGGGCCTTGCCGCCCGGGAGGCCACCGCCCGGCTGGGAATGCTTTCCGGCATGGTGACGCCCATTCTGATGCTGCCCTGCGTGTTCACCGGTTCCCTGTCCATGGTGCTTCTGCCAAGGATCGCGCTGGCGGAAAAGGACCCGCGGGAACTCCGGCGGCTGGTCGCCAAATGTTTTCTGACCGCCGCCCCCGCCGGACTGGGAAGCGCCGGGGCGGTCTGGCTGGCCGCGCCCCTACTGGCCCGGTGGCTGTACCGGCTGCCGGAGCTGACCCCGCTGTTTCGCTTCGGCGCGCCCCTGTGTCTGCTGTTTGCCTTCGCCCATGTATCCGGCGGGGTTCTGTCGGCGCTGGGGCTGCAAAAACTGTCCATGCTTGGTTCCCTGCCCGTTTCCGGGCTGACGCTCCTGCTGATCTGGCTTCTGCCCGCCCGGCCGGAGCTGCGGCAGTACGGCGTACTGCTGGCGCAGGGAGCCGGACAGCTCTGCATGCTTTTCTGGAATCTGGGCGTGCTCTTTTTCCGTCAAAAAAAGCGCCTTTCTTCCGACAAAACGGAGAAAGACGCGTTGGGCGCAGTTCAGCCCTTATGATAGATTCGTTCAATTTCCGCCGTTTCCCGGCCCTGCGGATCGTAGACCACCAGCGGCGGCAGCCAGTGCAGGCCGGGCCGGGCGTTTTTCAGGCTTTCGACCAGCACCAGATAGGGCGGCTTTTCCAGCTTGGCGCAGACCATGCGCACCCGCTTGGGTTCCAGACGGCAGCGGCGCAGCTCGTCGCACAGCTCCAGAAAGCGCTGAGCCGGGAACACCATGGTCAGCCGTCCCATGGTGCGCAGGAGCGCCCCGGCACTTTTCACGATCTCGCCGATGGAGGTGTCCTGCTCATGCCGGGCCAGCAGTACGGTCTCCGTCTGGCTTTTCAGCGTACCGTTCTGCTTGCCGTAGGGAGGATTGCACACCACCGCGTGGAATTTTTCGTAGCCGAACGCTTCCGGGGCCTGTCGCAGATCCATGGCATGGACGTGAATCCGATCGGAAAGGCCGTTCATCTCCACCGAGCGCCCGGCCATTTCCGCCATATCGGGCTGCAGCTCGATGGCTTCAAAGCGGGTGTCCGGCTGCTGATGACTTAACAGCAGGGGTAGAATGCCCGTGCCTGTGCCCAAATCGGCGATGCGTTCCCGGGGCCGGGTACGGGTGAAATCCGCCAGCAGGACGGCGTCCATGCCGAAGCGGAAGCCGTCCTTTTTTTGCAGAATATGCAGCCCGTCCAGCTGCAGGTCGTCAATTCTCTCTCCCGGTCTCAGTTCCATGTTCCCTCCTGCGGATTCAGGCACTGGGTCAGGCAGTAGCCGGTTTTGGATGCGTCGTACATATCGTATTGGATCTCACACCAGGTCTCGCCCCGGCGGATGATGCGCGCCATGGAGCCTTCCGGCAGCACGGCCAGCTTTTCGCCCCGTTCCCGGCATTCCGTCCAGACGGCCACATAGCTTTCCCCCTGCCGGGGAGCGATCAGCGCCAGAATGCCGTTCGGCACGTCTTCCAGCGTATCGTCCATGACCGGGGCAGGGCTGGGAGAGGGCGTTGCGGTGACGGACGCGGTCGGCGCGGCGGTCACGGGTGCGGGCGAGGGCGTAGGCGCGTTGGTCTCGCCGGATGCGGGCGCTGCCGTCGGCGCTGTGGTCGGTGTGGAACCCGCCGTCTCATATTGCAGATAGCTGGACACCACATACCCGTCCCACGCGCCATAGCGAACGTGCGACCAGCTTCCCGTCGTCTCCATCACCTCCACCAGCGCATGGCGGGGAATGACCGTCAGCACCCTGGCGCCGGATTTGGGCGATTGACGCAGGTTCAGCCCGCCGGAGGCGGTATTGACCCGGGCCGTTCCCGCGCCGGGGCCGGGCGTTGCGCTAGGGGTGGGGACTACCGTAGCCGTGCCGGACGCCAGTGTCAGATAGCGGGTCATAGCATACCCTTCCAGCGCGTTATAGCGCAGGCGACACCATTCGGAGCCGTATTCCAGTACCTCCACCATGCCGAAACGGGGAATCTGAGTCAGAAGCATTCCGGCAGCCGAAGGCTGGGCGCGCAGGTTCAGGCCGCCCGAGGCGGTGGTCACCAGCGCGATCTGCGGCTCGGAAGCCACCGGCGTGGTCGTGGGCGCAGCCGTGGGTTCCGGCGTTTTCTCCGGCTGCGTCGTAGGCGAAGCGGAGGGAGAAGCAGACGGTTCCTCCGACGCCGCAGGCTCAACCGTGGGCTGGGCCGTCGGAACGGAGGTGGGCGTGGGGGTGCTTTCCTGAAGCGTCAGGAACGAAGTCATCACATAGCCGGTACGTCCGCCGTAGCTGACATGGCACCAGCTTTCTCCCACGGAAAGCACGTCGATCACGGCATTGCGTGGGATCACCGTCAGAATGGGACTGCCGGTTTTTCCCTCCATACGCATGTTCAGGCCGCCGGAGACGGTCGTCACCCTGGCCTTGCGAATGACCGTGGAATCGCCCGGCGTTTCGGCCGCGTTCTCCAGCCGGACGGCGGATGCAGGCAGATAGCCCATGCTGCCCTCCCAGCTGACCTGCCACCATTCTCCGGTCTGGGAATAGACCGTCAGCGGGTCGCCGAAGGCCAGCAGCACCACGGATGCGGAGTTTTCCGACGGTTCCTGCCGCAGGTAGACCAGTTGGCTGGCCACCGTGGCGGAAACGCCGGCGGGTCTGGGCGTGGGGGCCGGACCTTCGGAGGGCGAGACGCTTTCCGAAGGCGCTGCCGTTTCCGTGGGAGAGGGGCTTTGTTCAGGGGGTTGCGCGTCCTGCTCATAGCGAAGGAAGGAACGCATCATATAGCCTTCCAGCCCGTTCCACTGGACGCGGCACCAGGAGCCGTCGTCGCTGAGTACCGTCACCCGGCTCCCTGCGGGCAGCTGGGCGATGGCTGCGCCGACCGTCGAGGCCGTCGTCCGCAGGTTCACCGTTCCCGTGCCGCTTTGGGTGGTCACAATGGCCACGCCGCTGCCGCCGGAGCTGCTCTGGCCCGGATACACCGTGGTCAGGGCGGAGATGAAGTTGCGATGGACGTAGGCCGTAATGCTCATATACTGTGCGTAGGCCCAGTCGCCCGAAAGGGAGAACACGGTCAGCACCGCACCGGCCGGGGCCGTGCCCAGCTTTTTCGCGCTCAGGCTGGGCTCCTGACGAAGATTCACATAGTCGTTGGCCGTTACCGTGACGAAGCCCTGCACCGTGGTGGCGGCTTCCTCCGCGCCCTGCGGCGTGCCGGTAATGACCAGATTTTCCGTGGGTACGTAGCCCTTCAGGCTGCCGTAGCGCACAAAGCACCAGCTGCCGTCGTTGGTCAGTACCTCCACAATGGTGCCGTTGCTCAGCGTGCTGACCACGGATGCGGAATCGGACTTGCCGCTGCGCAGGATCAGCGAGCCGCCGGAAACCAGCTTGACCGTGCCCTTGCAGGCGGCGCCGCCATCGTTCAGGTCGGCGGGCTCCCGGACGGTGGTTTCCTCCTCGCCGGAGGACGCGCTGAGGATGGTGCTGGTAAAGCTCTGCCGCACCCGCTGACAGCCCTCGTAATAGAAGCCCAGGATCTCGTCGTAGGTATAGCCCAGCTTGCCCATGTACATAGCGCCCCGCTGGCTCATGCCCACGCCGTGACCGTAGCGCCGGGCCTGCAGGCTGAAGCCGGAGGCGGTCTCTTCCACGCTCCACAGCTCGTTTTTGGCGGACTGGATGCTCATGCCCAGCAGGCTTTCCAGCTCGGAAAAAATATCGCAGGTGACGGTCACGCTTTGCAGCCCCCCGCCGCTGTTTCGGACGGTCAGGGCAAAGTCCATTTTCGTATACAGCCGGCTGGGAGCCTCGTACTTGGGCGTATGGGGCGTGACGCTCTGCAAAGAAACGGGCATGACGCTCTGCCCCAGCTGGCTTTCCGCCTTGCGCTGCAGCAGGGAGATCAGCCCGGAGGGGTTGGAAGCGCTGGTCAGATCCTTGGATACATTCTTTTTCTTCACGGTAGAGCCGGGGTTGGCATAGTCGAAGGGATCGTCCTTGACGGTAAAGTAGGCGTATGCGCCGCTGCCCACGCCGTGGGGTGCGGATTCGGTCTGTCCGCCGTTGCTGGCGGAATAATACGTCATGACATACTCGCCGCCGTACTGAAGCACGATGCCCCGGGTGGAATCCACGGCGGTGACGCAGTTGGCGTTGCCCGAGGGCGTGCCCCGGTAGACCTGATCGCTGGTGGTGTCCACCACGTCGTAGCGGCCCGAGGCCCGGCGGCTCATCATCCGCACGGTATAGGTACGGGCGGCCACCGCCTGTGCCTTCAGCGCTTCCACATTGCTGGAATTGCCCATTTCATAGGGAACCACGCCGTAGAGATAATCCTCGATATACACATGGGCGATCACATAGAGTTTGTAGTTTCCGCTGGACTGCCGCACGGCCTGAAAGGACAGGTCGCCGGGATAGGGATTGCCGCTTTCCCGGGCCTGAGCGATCTTGAGTCCGTTCACGCCGGAGGTGCTGTGACGGCGCAGGGAAAAATCGCCGCCCATGTAGATCACCACGCCGTTCTGGGCCAGCGTCAGTTGACCGGAGGCGCTGTTAAAGCTGACGGTCAGGCTTGTCCCGCTGGAAAAAGAGCGGGACAGATCGCCGCCCAGGCTGTAGCTGCCCGCCACGGTCAGATCCAGCCGCGAAGGACTGCCCAGCGAGGACAGCCAGACCCGTACCATGCCGTTCAGCGGCGCGGACTGGGTGGTCAGGGCGGCGGACTGAACCGCCACGCCCCCCACGTCCGCTGCATGGGCAGGAAAAGCGCCCATCAGCAGACAGAGAGCCGAAAGAAGGGCGGCGATCTTTTGCAGTGCCGTGTGCTTTCGCATGAATCGTGCCTCCATCCGTTTGTAATACTTTCGTAATCATTCGGATTGTACCACAGAAGCGTCCGCTTTGTCCATCCAATCCGCGTGGAAATTGCTGGTTTTTGACAAGCGTTGGCACTTTTCAGCCTTGATCCCGCCGGATCAGCCGTTCGGCCAGCTCCGGCCCGGAAAGCACTTCCGTCAGCCTGCCGCTTTGTCCGTCATACCTGTAAAGAAGCGCTGTGCGCCCCTCGGGAAGGGTGCGCAGCAGACGAAGCGCTTCCACCTTTTCCGGCGATCCCCGGCAGACGAAGGGCAGCGCCCTCAGCAGCTTTCCTTCCGGCCATGGCCCCGTTTCCAGCGCCGAGGCCGCGCTCCGCAGGCTCCCGCCCATGCCGCTCTGCCACGCCGCATAGGCCAGATAAGGCGGCAGCAGGAACAGCGACAGGTTCACCCTGCCCCAAAAAACTCCGGCAAGGCCCAGCGCCAGCATTCCCGCCGCCAGCAGATAGGAAAGCCAGAGCATCGCCCGCCGGGCCGTTTCCTCCCGGCCAAAGCGCCGCGCCGCACACAGAAGCAGGCGCGCCCCATCCAACGGCCAGATCGGCAGAACATTCACCAGCGCCATGCCCAGGCTGAAACGGTAGAACAGGCGAAAAAATTCCGTGGGCGGCGCCAGCCGCAGACAGAGCCATGCGGAAGCCGCGCTGACCGGCACGCCCGCCAGAGCGATCAGACATTGCTGCCGGCCCGGCAGGCGCTCAAAGCCCGGCACGTCCGCCACGCCGCCGAAGGGGGTCAGTTCGATGCGGCATTCCTTCACCCGACACAGGGCCATAGCCAGCACATGCCCGCCCTCGTGCAGCAGCATGGCCGCGCCTGCCGCCAGCATTCCCGCCGAGGGAAACAGCATCAGCCCCAGCGCCGCCAGCACGGCCCCCGCCGGGTGGATCTTCAGCCGCAGCTTCATCCGCTGCCTGACGCTCATTCCGTCAGGGGCAGCATCAGCCCGGTGGGGTCGATGGAGCGGCCGTCCCGCCGCAGCTCGAAGGCCAGCGGCGCGCCCTCCAGCACCGTGGCGAAGGCGTCCCCGGCATAGACCCGGTCCCCCACCTCATGGGCGCAGCTTGCCAGATTGCCGTACAGGGTTTCCAGACCGCCTTCGTGGCGGATACGGACGATCCGCTCTTCCTCCAGCCCGTGGGCGATGGACATGATCTCTCCATCCGCGGCGGCACGCACATCCGTGGTATTGCAGCTCAGTTCCAGATAGGGTTCCTGCCGGGACCATGCGTGAACGACGCTGCCCCGTACCGGCTCAAAGACCGTCACGCTTTCCTCCTGCCGCCAGACCTCCTGCACTTCGGCGGGCAGCAGGCTGTCCACAAAGCTCAGCTTCCCTACGCTTTCGTCCCACTCGGTATTCAGGCTGTCCTCCAGGGCGGAAAACACGGACTGGCTTTGAGGCAGCTCGGCGTTTCTGACCGCCACCGCCACCAGCATCAGCCCGGCGGCAGCCGCCAGATTGCGGATCAGCCGATCCGCCCGCAGCAGCCGGGAAAAGCCGTCCTTCTTTTGGGAAGCGTCGATCCATTCTGCGGGCCGCGCTGCGCCCACAGGCTTCAACACCTCGGTCTGCCGCGCTTCCTGCCGCAGACGGATGGTTTTGACGCGGGTTTGTTCCTTCACAAAAATCCCCTCCCGAGGAAGGCTATGCGCCTCCGGGAGGGGATATGTCCGCCAAAAGACTGAGCTATTGGGGCTATTTTTCGCCAATTACAGCGTGCCCTTTTTCTGCATGGCCTCCAGCGCCCGGCAAAGGGCGATGCGTCCGTGGCCGTAGGTCAGGCCGCCCTGCAGGTACACGGCGTAAGGCGCGCGCATGGGGCCGTCGGCGCTGAGCTCGATGGACGCGCCGGACACGAAGGTGCCCGCCGCCATGATGACCTGATCGGCATAGCCGGGCATATCCCAAGGCTCCGGCTCCGCCATGCTGTCGATGGGCGACGCGGCCTGAATGGCCTGACAGAAGGCCACCATCCGCTCCGGGGTGCCGAATTCCAGCGCCTGAATGATGTCCGTGCGGCGAGCGTCCGGCGTGGGAGACGAGCGCATACCCAATTCTTCAAACACCGCCGCCGCCAGAATGGAGGTCTTGACCGCCTGCACCGCCGTATGAGGGGCCATGAACAGGCCCTGATAATAGGGACGGTAGCTGGCGGCGTAGCTGCCCTCCTCCCGGCCGATGCCAGGGGCCGTCAGGCGAAAGGAAATTCGGCGGATCAGGTCTTCCCGGCCCACGATATAGCCGCCGGTGGGAGCCAGCCCGCCGCCGGGGTTTTTGATGAGGCTGCCCACGCAAAGATCCGCGCCGTATTCGCTGGGTTCCTTTTCGCAGACGAATTCTCCGTAGCAGTTATCCACCATCAGGCAGGCGTTAGAAAACTCCTCGTGCAGCATCCGGGCCAGCGGCTCCACGTCCTCCGGCATCAGGCTGGGCCGGGTGGAATAGCCCCGGCTGCGCTGCACCGCCACCATGCGGGTGTTGGGCTTCATGGCCGTGCGGATGGCAGCCAGATCGAGCTTGCCGTCCTTCATTTCCACCTGCGCGTAGCTGACGTTCATTTCCTTCAGGGAGCAGGCGCCGTCGCCCCGAAGGCCGATGACCTCTTCCAGCGAATCGTAGGGCGCGCCGGAAGCGTAGAGCAGCTCGTCCCCCGGGCGAAGCACGCCGAACATGGCCAGCGACAGCGTATGGGTGCCGGACACGATCTGGGGCCGCACGATGGCCGCCTCCGTATGGAACAGGTCGGCATAAATCGCTTCCAGCGTGTCCCGGCCCACATCGTCATAGCCGTAGCCGGTGGTAGGCGCAAAGTGACGGGGCGACACCGCATGATGGCGCATCACGTCCAGCACTTTTTCGGTATTGTGATATTCAATTTCTTCCATGCGGCGGAAGGCGTCCTGACAGCGGAGCTCCGCTTTTTCGATCAATGCTCTGGGTTCCATGGGAAAATGCCTCTTTTCTACTTTGCGCAATGCTCAATTCATCAAAAAATCGTCGGTCATGCGGCGCAGGCCGTCCAGCGCCGAGGGCCCCGCGTCCACCCAGCGGACGGCTTCTTCGGCCTTGAACCACGTTTCCTGCCGCTTGGCGTAATGGCGGGTGTTCAATATGATCTGCCAGACCGCGTCCGCTTCGGCCACCTGTCCCCGGCAGACGGGCACCAGCTCCTTGTAGCCGATGGCCTGCATGGACTGGCTTTCCGTCGGAACGCCGCTGTCCAGAAGCCCCTGCACTTCCCGAAGAAGCCCCTGCCGCATCATTTCCTGCACGCGCTGGGCAATGCGGGTCTGCAGCTCAGGCCGGGGCATCCGTAGGGCCATGGGCAGAAGGTCGTAGGGGCGTTCCGGCTCCTGTCGTTTCTGGCGGCTCATGGGAGTGCCTGTCAACTCGTAAATTTCCAGCGCCCGCACCACCCGGCGCAGGTCGTTGGGATGGAGCCGCCGGGCGGTCTCCTCGTCCACCTTTTCCAGCATGGTGTGAAGCTTGATCTTGCCGTTCGGCTCGTTGGCAATGGCTTCGTAGCGGGCCCGAACCGCCGGGTCGCTCTCCTGCTGTCCCAGCGTCATGCCGTGCAGCAGACTTTTCAGATAAAGACCCGTGCCGCCTACCAGCAGCGGCAGCTTTCCCCGCTGCCAGATGTCCGCAAAGACCCGCTCCGCGTCCTCCACGTACCGGGCTACGGCATAGCTTTCCTCCGGCTCCAGAATATCCAGCATGTGGTGCGGAACCAGCTTCTGTTCCGCCTGCGTGGGCTTGGCAGTGCCAATATCCATGCGCCGGTAAATCTGCATGCTGTCCATGCAGACGATCTCCACCGGGTATTCCCGGGCCAGCTTCATGGCAAGGCCGCTTTTCCCCGAAGCGGTGCAGCCCGTCAGGGCCAGAACCTTGGGCTTCATCGACGGCATTCCTTTCTGTGTTTCCATTATTGAATGCGCTTGAAGCGCTTTTCCAGCGCGTAGCGGGTGGTTTCGGTCACGATGGGCCGCCCGTGGGGGCAGGTGGGCATGGACTGGCTTTGCAGCATTTCCTTCAAAAAGCCCTGAATTTCCTGCGGATTCAGCTTGTCGCCGCCTTTGATGGCGTGTTTACAGGCCATTTGGGCCACCTGACTGCGCATTCGGTCGCTGGTCTTTTCACCCCGGCCCTGCTGCCACTGATCCAGTGCTTCCAGAAACAGCTCCTTCGGGTCGCCGTTTTCGCCGAACAGGGTGGGAATGGCGTGAACGGCCACGCTGCGCTCGTCAAATGCTTCCGCCTGAAAGCCCGCCTTTTCCAGATAGGGCTGAATTTCCTCAAACAGCGCCATATCCCGGCCGGAGAGCTGCACCAGCTGGGGCGACAGAAGCCGCTGAGAAATCTGCTCGCCGTCGTAGCGCTTCATGAAACGGTCGTAGAGAATGCGCTCGTGGGCGGCGTGCTGATCCAGCCACAGCAGACGGTCGCCGGTCTCGAAAATCCAATAGGTATCGAACACGATACCCACCAGCCGGGGCACGGCGGCAACCTCTTCTTTGGTCTCCACCTCCGCAAGGCGGGTCTGCTCCGGAGGCTGTAACGCCTCATCGGGAACAGCCTCGGGCGGTTGAAGCTGCGTTTCAGGGAGCACCGGGGCGGGTTCGCCGGTTTCCTCATTCTTGGCAAACACCGGCTGCGCGGGCGTTACCCGGATCTCCGGCGCTGCGGACTGCTTTTCAGCCAGCCCCCATCCCATGGCGGGCTTGGGAACCGCGTTCCGAGGCTGATCCCACACGGACGGGGCCGCGGGCTGAAAGACCGTCCGGGGTGCTGCGCCGTAGGACGCGTGGAACGCACCGCCGCCCCCCGTCTGAACGGGCACAGTCACTGGGCGAAGAGGTGCTGCATTCGCTGCGGCAGCTTCGTCTTTCTGTTCTAATGCCGCATCGGCTTGCGGCTGATCCGCCGCAGGCGAGGCAGGCTGCGCAGCAACAGTAGGAGCCGCAGGAACCGGCTGGATCGCATCCGGCGCGCCGGGCAGCTCCGTCACGGTAAAGCTGCTTTCCGAAACGGGCGCAGGCTTTTCCGAAGCCGGGGCGCAAAGCCGCTGGCCCAGCTGTTCCTGATGCAAAGTGTCGTAGACGATCTGCCGAATGGCCTCCGCCACGGCGCTCTCATCCTGAAAGCGCACTTCCAGCTTATTGGGGTGAACGTTCACGTCCACATTCTGATAGGGCATTTCCAGAAACAGGGCGCACATGGGGAACTTGCCGATCATGACCCGGCCCTCGCAGCCGTTCTCCAAGGCGCGGCTCAAAACGCCGCTGCGGAAGAAGCGCCCGTTGATGAAAAAGCTCTGCTGCTGGCGGTTGCCCCGGGAAAGCTCCCCCACGCCGATGAATCCGCTGACGGCCACGCCGCTCTGGTGCCCGCTGACGGGGATCATCTGGCGGAAAGCGTCCCTGCCGTACAGGCAGAACAGGGCGGAGTCCAGCTTGCCGTCGCCCATGCTGTGGTAGATGGTCTTGCCCTGACTGACGAAGCGGAACGCGATCTCCGGGTGGGACAGGATCAGCCGGAGCATATAGTCCGACACCAGCCCGGCCTCAATGGCGGGCTTTTTCAGGAACTTCCGGCGGACGGGGGTGTTATAGAACAGCTCCTCCACCACGAAGGTGGTGCCCACCGGCGAGGCGGCCTGACGGATGTCGGTAAACTCGCCGCCCTCCACCTGACAGCGCACGCCGAACTCCGCGTCGGCGGTCTTGGTGGTGCAAGTCACTTTCGCCACCGCCGCCACGGAGGCCAGCGCCTCGCCCCGAAAGCCCAGCGTGTGGATGCAGTACAGCTCCGCTTCCGTTTGTAGCTTGCTGGTAGCGTGGCGCTCGAAGGCCAGCCGAATCTGCCCGGCGGGAATGCCCTTGCCGTTATCCGAAATGCGCAGGTATTCGATGCCGCCGCCCCGCAGCTCCACCGTGACGTGGGTGGCCCCTGCGTCGATAGCGTTTTCCACCAGTTCCTTCACCACGGAGGCGGGGCGTTCCACCACCTCGCCCGCGGCGATCTTTCCGATCAGTTCCGAAGATAACTTCCGAATTTCTGCCATAGTCGCTCCTTACGGTTCGTTGGCTGACGAATGATGCGTTCTTAGAGTCGGCGCGCCTTTTCCCGCAGACGGAAAAGGGTGTTGAGCGCGTCCATGGGCGTAATGGACAAAACGTCCAGATTTTTCAGCTCGTCGATCAGGTCGTCCTGCGGCAGATGGAACAGATCCGTCTGCCGGTTTTCTTTTTTCTTCTTTTCCAGAATATTCTGGGAAATGGTCTCCTGATTGATGTCGCTGACTTCCAGCCGGGCCTGAATTTCGTGTGCCCGGGCCACCACCGGCGCGGGAATGCCCGCCAGCCGGGCCACGTGTACGCCGTAGCTCTTATCCGCGCCGCCGGGCATGATCTTGCGCAGGAAGATCACATCCTCGCCATGCTCCATGACGGTGATGCAGTAGTTCTTCACGCCGGGGAAACGGCCTTCCAGCTCGCTCAGTTCATGATAGTGGGTGGCGAACAGGGTCTTCGCGCCGATCTTCTTTTTGTCCAGCAGATATTCCACCACCGCCCACGCAATGGCCAGGCCGTCGAAGGTGCTGGTGCCCCGGCCGATCTCGTCCAGAATGACCAGCGATTTGTTCGTAGCGCTACGAAGGATGCCCGCCGTTTCGCTCATTTCCACCATGAAGGTGCTCTGACCGGAAGACAGGTCGTCGCTGGCCCCGATGCGGGTGAAGATGCGGTCGCACAGGCTGATGTTCGCTTCCTTCGCGGGCACAAAGCTGCCGATGTGAGCCATCAGGGTAATGAGGGCCGTCTGGCGCATATAGGTGCTCTTACCGGCCATGTTGGGGCCGGTGATGATGAGCATCCGATTGTCCTCGGTGTCCAGCTCGACGTCATTGGGCACGAAGGGCGTATCCTGCACCATCCGCTCCACAATGGGGTGCCGTCCCTCCACGATGCGGATTTCGCCGGTCTCGTTGATGGTGGGTTTGACATACCCGTAATCCCGGGCCACCTGCGCCAGCGAAAGCAGCGCATCGGCGGTCTTCAGCGCCAGCGCGTTCTGCTGGATGGCTCCGATCTCCCTGGTGATCTCCTGCCGCACATCGGTAAAAAGCTGCAGTTCCAGCGCTGCGGCCAGCTGCTCGGCGTTCAGAATTTTCTTTTCGATCTCCTGCAATTCCGGCGTGGTGTAGCGCTCGGCGTTGGCCAGCGTCTGGCGGCGGGCATAGCGCAGGGGCACCTGATCCAGATTGCTCTTGGTGACCTCGATATAGTACCCGAACACCCGGTTATACTGGATGCGCAGGTTCTTGATGCCGGTCGCTTCCCGCTCGGCGGCTTCCATATCCAGCACCCACTGTTTGCCGTGGGTGGAGGCGTCCCGGTATTCGTCCAGCTGGGCGTTGAAGCCGGGACGAATATAGCCGCCCTCCTGCAGCGTCAGGGGCGCGTCGGGGTTGATGGCTTTTTCCAGCAGCTCGCACAGGCTGTCCAGCGGGGCCATGGTGTGGGCCAGCGCGTTCAGGGGCGCAACGTCCACGCTTTCCAGCAGCGCCTTCACCGGGGCAATGGCGTTCAGCGAACGGTTCAGGGCCAGACAGTCCCGGGCGGTCAGGCTGTTGTAGCTGATCTTGCCCAACAGGCGCTCCATATCCGCCACAGTCTCCAACTTTTCTCCCAGTTCCTCCGCCACGATGAAGTTGTCCTTCAGTGCTTCCACTGCGTCCAGACGGGTCTGGATGCGGTGACGGCTCACCATGGGGTTTTCCACCCACGTGCGCAGCAGCCGCGCGCCCATGGCCGTGCGGGTCTGATCCAGCAGCCACAGAAGGGAACCCTTCCGTTCGCCGCTGCGCAGGCTCTCGGTCAGTTCCAGATTGCGGCGGGTGTGCCGATCCAGAAACATGGTCTCGTCGCCCTGATACAGCTCCAGATGGGTGATGTGCTCCAGTGCGTTTTTCTGCGTCTCGTCCAGATAGCGCAGCAGTGCCCCGGCGGCGATGGCCCGGCGGTCCTTGTCCTCCATGCCCAGCGCGGACAGCGTCGCCACGCCGAAGTGGCTGAACAGCTCCCCTTCCGCGCCCCGCTTGGAGAACGCGCCCTCCGCCAGCGTGGTGGCGGAAATGCCCAGATTCACCAGCGTGTGCAGCTTGTCCAGATCGTTGGTAACGATCTCCCGGGGGCCGATGCGCTGAATTTCGTCCATCAGCTGCTTTTCCGCGTCCTGCACCACATGGGCCACAAACTCGCCGGTGCTCACGTCCGCCCATGCCAGCGAGGCTCCCTTGCCGAAAAAGGCCACGCAAAGCACGTAGCTGTAGTTTTTTTCGTCCAGCATGGCGGGGTCTACCACCGTGCCGGGGGTGATGATGCGGATCACGTCCCGCTCCACCAGTCCCTTGCTCAGGGCCGGGTCGGTAAGCTGCTCGCAGATGGCCACCTTATAGCCCTTTTCGATCAGCCGGGCGATATAGCTGCTGGCGGCGTGGTAGGGAATGCCGCACATGGGCGCGCGTTCGCTCAGGCCGCAGCTTTTGCCCGTCAGCACCAGTTCCAGCTCTTTGGACACCAGCTGGGCGTCCTCAAAAAACATTTCGTAAAAATCGCCCAGCCGGAAAAACAGGATGCAGTCCTGATGCTTCTGCTTGATATCCAGATATTGCTGCATCATCGGGGTCACGCTGCCAGCCACGGTTTCACCCGTCCTTTCGTACCAAAACAAACAGAATGTCAAACGTTCCAAAATCCCGGTGGAAAGCCGTCAGAGGGGCGCAGGCCCCTCTGACAGTATTTGGAAGGATCAATGATGATGATGTCCGCAACCGCCGCCGCAGCTGGAGCAGGAGCCGGTGCAGCCGTGCTCTTCTTCCTCTTCGTCCTCGCCGGTGACGACCTTCTTGATGATCTTGTTGACCTTCTTCATCATATCGGTAAAAGCGTCGTTGGTTTCCTGCATTTTGGCGATGAGCTTGTTATGGTCGAGCATATGCTCGGCTTCTTGCAGGGCCTGACCGGCCTTGGCCAGCTCGCCCCGGTCCATGTTGGGGTTGGCCAGCAATTCTTCCACCTTGCTGCGCTTTTCGGAATAGTTGGCCACCAGCAGGGTGGCTTCTTCGTCCTTCATCACGGCCTGCTCGGTCAGCCGCATGTTGATGTATTCTTCGCTTTCCAGAATGGCTTCCGCCAGCATTTCCGCCTGATTGAGTACCTTTTCCATGAGTGATTAACCCCTTTCGATTCTTTCTCCCCGGAGGGTGTTGACCGCCGCGGAGGTAATTCTGACGGGAAGAATTTTCCCGATGTCCGCAGCCGAGCCGTCCAGCGTGACGGTAATGCCCCGGCTGCCCTTGCCAGAAATCTGATGCTCGTCCCGCTTGGAAAGACCCTCCACCAGAATTTCCTCGTTTTTGCCCACCATGCTCTCGTGCACCCGGGCGGTGGAGGCTTCCACCTCCTGAATCAGCCGGGCGATGCGGCAGGAGCTTTCCTCCGCCGGGATCTGGCCGTCCATCTTGGCGGCGCGGGTGCCCACCCGAGGCGAATAGATGAAGGTGAACGCGGAATCGTAGCCCACCTCCCGCACCAGCGACAGAGTGTCCTCGAATTGAGCCTCCGTCTCCCCGGGGAAGGACACGATCAGATCGGTGGTCAGGCCGATATCCGGGATAGCTGCCCGGAGCTTTTCCACCTTGCGCAGATAGTCTTCCCGGGTATAGTGGCGATTCATGAGCCGAAGAATCTCATCATTGCCGCTTTGGGCGGGCAGATGCAGCTGATGAAGGATATGCCTGCTCTCGGCCATCACTTCGATCAGTTCGTCGCTCAGATCCTTGGGATGGGAGGTCATGAAGCGGATGCGGGGAATGTCCAGCCGATCCAGCTCCCGCAGCAGCTTGGGGAAGGTATCTCCGTTTTCAGAGCCGTTGCCGTAGCTGTTCACGTTCTGGCCCAGCAGCATGATTTCCTGTACGCCGGACTGCCTGAGCTCCTGCGCTTCCCGGAGAATGTCCTCCATGCGGCGGGAGCGTTCCCGGCCCCGCACATAGGGCACGACGCAGTAGGAGCAGAAGTTGTTGCAGCCGTACATGATGGTGATATAGGCGTGCCACGAGTTCAGCCGTTTCACCGGCAGGCCCTCGGCGATCAGGTCTTCCTCATGGGAAATGCTGACCACCCGGGTGCGCTGCTCGCACAGGCGCAGCAGCATGCCCGGCAGCTCGTGCAGGTTATGGGTGCCGAAGGCCAGATCAATAAAGCGGTACTGCTTCAGGATCTTCTCCGCCATGCCGGGCTGCTGCACCATGCAGCCGCATACGCCGATCAGCAGCCGGGGCTTTTCCTTCTTCAGCTCCTTCAGCCACGTCACGTTGCCCAGCGCCCGGCGCTCGGCGTTGTCCCGGACGCAGCAGGTGTTGAACAGCACCAGGTCGGCCCCGGTGCGGTCTTCAGCTTCGGACATGCCCATTTCTTCCAAAAGTCCCGCCAGCTTTTCGCTGTCGTGGGCGTTCATCTGGCAGCCGTAGGTCACGATGAAGTAGCTTTCCGGCCGGTCTTCCATTTCCCGGAACGCGCGGACGGCTTTCAGCTGCTCCGCCCGCTGGGTCTCGGTCACATAGGTGGCATGATGTTCCAAGTTTGTATACGTCCTTTCTGATAGGCGGCGCCGCTTCCGTCAACGGATGAAGCGGCGCCTCGTCTTACCATTCCTTCGGCGCGCGGCCGGTCTCGCCGCAGGCGCGGCAGGGCTCCGTCAGCATTTCCTGCAGGGTCTCCCCCGTGCGCTTGCGGGTGATTTCCAGAAGGCCCAGCCGGGTGAAGCCGTGAACAACCGTCTTGACCCGGTCGTCGCTGAGGGCCCGCTCCATGGCCTGCTGCACCTGCCGGCGCTCGTCCTCCCGATCCATGTCGATAAAGTCGATCAGAATCATGCCGGAAAGGCCCCGCAGCCGAATCTGCCGGGCGATCTCCCTCACCGCCGCCAGATTTTGGGACAGGGGAAGGCTTTGGCCGCCGCTGCTTTCCACAAAGGAGCCGCTGTTCACGTCCACGGTGCTTAAGGCCTCCCGCTGGTCGATCATCAGATTGCCGCCGTTTAACAAAGGAACCTTCCGGCCAAGGGCCTCCTGCAGCTGTTTCCGAATATGAAGGCGCTGGAAAAGCGTCTCCATTTCCTCCGGGGAAAGCGCCTGCGCCGTCACGCCCTCCGGCAGACCCTCGGGAAGGGCGCGGTCGGTCAGCACCTGACACGGATGCCGGGCGGCATAGTCCCGGCAGAGGGCTTTCAGGGTCGAAACGGGCCTTTGCAAAAGCTCCGGTGCCCTGCGGCAGGACGCGCCCGCCGTCAGCCGGCTCCACTGGGCTTCCAGCTCCTCCATCTCCGCCCGAATTTCGCTTTCCCGGGCAAGCAACGCCGCGTGGCGGACGATCACGCCCACGCGGCCCCCGGACAGCTTTTTGCCCAGCGCCCGGGCCCGGGCATGGTCTTCCTCCCCCTCGATGCGCTTGCTGACCCCTATATGGCGGTTCATGGGCATCAGCAGCACGTACTGGCCCGGCAGAATCACGTCCCGGGTCAGGAACGCGCCCTTCTCGCCCTTGGGGTCTTTTTTCACCTGCACCAGCACGTCCTGCCCGGTCATCAGCGGGGCGGGGCCGTTGGCCTGATGGAAGCTCTCCTGCTCCCGGATGGGCAGAAAGCCGTTCTGGGCAAGGCCCAGCTTCACAAACGCGGCCTTGATCTGGGGCAGCACCCGCTCCACCCGGCCCAGAAACAGCGCGCCTACCAGACTTTCGCCGCTGGCCTCCTCCTGCGTGTATTCCAGCAGGCGGTCTTCGCACACAAGGGCCGTCTGGCAAAGCGCGCCTTTTTCCCGGCAAAGGAGCGTATACTCTCCGCTCATGCCAGCTCCTCCATGGGAACCAGCCTGCCCTCCTTGTTCCGGGCCAGCATTTCCTCCCGGAAAATCATGGCTTTCTCCGTCTCCTGCGCGTCCTGCCCGGCGAATTCATACAGGCATTTAAGCCACAGGCTGGGCTTCAACGCGCCGTCCTTGGGGTCGGACACGATGGTCAGATGGATCGCGTGCTCCGTTTCGCTGTTTTCAATGCCGCCGTCCAGCACGAAGGGCCGGATGTTGCATTCCGCGTCGCCGCTCTTGGTGCGGCGCACGGCGATGTATTCCTTCAGCGCCATAAAGTCCGCAAAGCGGGCCGCAGCCTGATCCGCCGCCGCGCTCCGGGGCAGGCGGACGGAATATTCCGACCCGGCCATCAGAGACATCAGGGTGGGAAACTCATCGCTGACCGGCTTAGCCGAAACAATTTGCAGATCCGGCGGCAAACAGGCGTTCAGCTTTTGAATAAACTCCGCCGGGGACGTTCCGTCCTCCACTGGCACCTCCATCATCTCCCGCCTTCCGGCCACGCCCACGCTCAGGGGCGCGGCGAAGCTCAGACGGATATGGGGGTTGAAGCCGTTGGAGTACTTGATGGGCAAATGGCTGCGCCGAAGCGCCCGCTGCATGGTGCGCATCAGATCCAGATGACCGATGAAGCGCAGCTTTTCGCCCTTTTCGAAAGCGGCCATCATTCGCATCCCCTGCACACTCCCTTCAAAGCCTGCAAGCCGCAGCCGTTGCAGCCCTCCCGGCAGTCCCGGGTGGTCTCGGCCCGCAGGGCCTTTTCATACTCCCGTTTCAGGAAGCTCTTGGAAATATACGCGTCGATATGATCCCAGGGCAGGGTCTCGTCCAGCGAGCGCTGCCGGTGAGCGTAGAAATCCAAGTCCAGCCCGCAGTCCACAAAGGCCTGCAGCCAGTGGTCGTACAGGAAACATTCGTCCCAGCCGTCCAGAATGCAGCCGGACTGCCACGCCCGGTACAGCACCCTGGAAAGCCGCCGGTCGCCCACGGCGAAGCAGGCCTCGATGCGGCTCAGGCTGGAATCATGATAGATGAAGCGGGCGCTTTTATATTTCTGGAACGCGTCCTTCACCATGTGCTGCTTGCGCACCACCTCCTCGGGCCGGTCCTGTGCGCACCACTGGAAGGGGGTGAAGGGCTTGGGCACGAACACGCTGGCGCTGCAGGTGATGCGCAGGCCCTTGACCCGCTTGTCCTTGGGCACGGAATAATAGGCCCCGGCGGCCGTTTTGGCCAACTCGGCGATGCCCAGCAGATCTTCGTCGGTCTCCGTGGGCAGGCCGGTCATGAAATACAGCTTCACGCCGTTCCAGCCGTTTTCAAAGGCGTGATGCAGGGTGTTGACCAGATCTTCCTCGGTCACGCCCTTGTTGATTACGTCCCGCAGGCGCTGGGTGCCCGCCTCGGGGGCGAAGGTCAGGCTGCTCTTTTTCACCCGCTGAGTCTGGGACAGGGTGTCCTGCACGAATTTGTCCACCCGCAGACTGGGCAGGGACAGACTGACCCGCTGGTCGCACAGCTCGTCCGTCAGCCGGGTGGCCAGCTCGTTGATGTGAGAATAATCGCTGCTGGAAAGGGAGCTCAGGGAGATTTCCTCGTAGCCGGTGTTTTCCACGCTGGCCCTGGCCACCTCCACCAGCTTTTCCACGCTTCGCTCCCGGACGGGCCGGTACAGCATTCCCGCCTGACAGAAGCGGCAGCCCCGGGTGCAGCCCCGCATGATCTCCAGCATGATGCGGTCAAAGACCACCTGCATATAGGGCACCGGCGGATGGGTGGGCACGTAGGCCTCGTCCATGTTGCGGAAGACCCGCTTGCGCACCACGGCCGGGGCCGCGTCGTCGATGGGCTTAAGGCTTTTGAGCGTTCCGTCCGGGTTGTACTCGTCCCGGTACAGGGCGGGCACGTACACGCTTTCCAGCTTTGCCAGGCGGCGCAGGCACTCCCGGCGGGATACGCCCTCCCTGCGGCAGTTCATGATGGCGTCGGTCACTTCCACGATGGAATCCTCTCCGTCGCCGATCATGAAGCAGTCGATGAACTCCCACAGAGGTTCGGGGTTGAAGGCGCAGGGGCCGCCCGCCACCACGAAGGGGTCGCTTTCCTTTCGGTCGCAGGCGCGGACGGGAACGCCGCCCATATCCAGCATATCCAAAATATTGGTATAGCTCATTTCGTATTGCAGGGTGAAGCCCACAATATCAAATTCATTCAGGGCATGGCGGCTTTCCAGCGAAAACAGGGGCCGCCCCGCCGCCTTCAGCTCCCTGCGCATATCCGTCCACGGCATACAGACCCGCTCGCACAGGGCGTAGGGCAGGTCATTCAGGATGCCGTAGAGGATCTTCATGCCCAGATGGCTCATGGCGACCTCGTAGGTATCGGGAAAACAAAATGCGAAGGTAACATCCGCATCGTCAAAGGATTTGGTGGTAGCGTTCATCTCGCCGCCGGTATACCGGGCCGGTTTTTCCACCCGGCTGAGAAGATCGTCAATGAAAACGGGCATGGTATTCCTCCTTCATTGCATACGAAGTTATCATACCATGCCCGCCGTGCGGATGCAAGAATTTTGCCGTTTCTTTTTGGTTAGTTTTGTTTAACCAATAGTATCCTTCTTGAATGCCGTAGCAAAGCCGGGACAGCGAGAAGGAAGCTCTCTCTGCCCCGGCCTGACGGTATTTTCCTACCGCAACGTTTCCCTGATTTTCTCGAATTCCTCCCGGGTGATGAGCACCTCCCGGGGCTTGCTGCCCACAGCCTTGCTGACGATGCCCCGGTTGGCCATATCGTCGATCAGCCGCCCCGCCCGGGCGTAGCCGATCTTCATGCGGCGCTGCAGCATGCTGATGGAGGCCTGCCCGTCGGCGATGACCATCTCAATCGCCTCGGCAAGGCGGTCGTCCACGCCGGAATCGTCGTCGCCGCCCTCATCCAGCGGATTGGCGGTGTCCTCGGTATTTTCCACGGTTTCCAGCACATTCTGGTCAAATTCCACCCGGGAATGCTCGCCGATGAACCCGACCACCCGCTCAGTCTCCGCGTCGCTGAGGAAGCAGCCCTGCACCCGCAGAGGGGCACTGGCCCCTGTGGGGAAATAGAACATATCGCCCCGGCCCAGCAGCTTTTCCGCGCCGTTCTGGTCCAGAATGGTGCGGCTGTCGATGCTGGAGGACACGGCAAAGGCGATGCGGGAGGGAATGTTGGCCTTAATCAGGCCGGTAATCACGTCCACCGTGGGGCGCTGGGTGGCCACCACCATGTGGATGCCCGCCGCGCGGGCCAGCTGGGCCAGACGGATGATGCTTTCCTCCACGTCCTTCTTGCAGGCCAGCATCAGGTCGGCCAGCTCGTCGATGATGATGACGATGCGGGGCAGCTTTTCCTCGCCAGTTTCCAGCTTGGCGTTGTAGGCGGAGATCTCCCGCACGTTTTTCAGCTGCATCTTATGGTAGCGGTCCAGCATTTCCGCCACGGCCCAGCTCAGCGCGCCTGCGGCCTTGTGGGGGTCGCTGACCACGGGGATCAGCAGATGGGGAATCACGTTGTAGCACTGCAGCTCCACCACCTTGGGGTCGATCATGATCATGCGCACGTCCTCAGGGCTGGTGCGGTACAGCAGGCTGTTGATGATGGCGTTGATGCAGACGGACTTGCCGCTGCCGGTCTGACCGGCGATGAGCAGGTGGGGCATCTTGGCCAGGTCGCACAAAACCGGCCTGCCCGCGATGTCCCGGCCCAGCGCCACCGTCAGGGGCGACTTGGCGCTCTTCATCTCCGGGCTCAGAAGCACCTCGGCCAGCGAAACGGACTGGATTTCCCGGTTGGGCACCTCGATGCCGAACAGGTTGGTGCCGGGGATGGGGATCTCGATGCGCACGCCGCCGTTGGCCGCCAGATCCAGCGCAATATTGTCCGCAATGCTCATGATGCGCTTCACGTTCACGCCGCTGGACAGAAGGCCCAGCTCGAACCGGGTGACGGCGGGGCCGTGGGTGACCCGCTGCACCTGAGCGGGGATATTGAAGCTCTCCAGCGTCTTTTCCAGCCGGCCGGCGTTTTCGGTATCCTGCGCCCGGGTGTCCTTGATCTCCCGCTGCTGCAGGTTCAAAAGCTCGATGGAGGGGTACACGTAGGGCGTTTGCCGCCGGGGCTCATCGTGGATCTCCTTCACCGGGGCGCCGCGGGTCACGGGGCCGGTCTGCTGGGCCAGCGGCACGGGCCGCCGGTAGGCCGCGTCCCGATCCGTCGCCGGCTCCGACTGGGCCGCAGGCCGGGCGGCGGGGGCCGCCGGGGCGAAGGTCGGGCCGGAGGCGGGGGCCCCGGCGGGCGCGAAGGTCTGCCCGGAGGCGGCGGGGCTCCGGGGGGCCTCCTCCTCCCAGGGAGGGGCTTCCCCGCTGCGGACGGCGCCTTCGTTTCCGGCCAGCGCCCCGTCGATCTCCGCCTTGCGCTTGCGAATCTGCTCCAGCCGATCCAGCGCTCTGCGCTTGGAGGCGGACAGAATGACCGCGTCGCCCTCGGGCTCCTGTACAGGCTCCGGCGGTTGGGCTGCGGGCTGGGCGGAGGGATAGGAGGGCGGCCCGCCCAGCGGCGAGCGATTTTCCGGGGCTTTGTCCTTCCTGCGGCCCCTGCGCCAGAGCGGCTCCGCGTCGGCGGGCATGACAATCTCGTTGTACATTTCCGGCTGCTGGGGCTGTTGGGGCTGCTGCCACGGCTGAGGGCTCACCGGCGCGTAGTAGGGCTGGCCGTTGGGGGCGTACATCAGCGTATATCCGGGAGGAATCGCCTGCTGGGCCACCATCTGCTGCTGATAAAGCTGCTGGCTCTGCCCTGCCGTCTGCCCGGCAGACTCATCCTCCAGGCGCTGGGCCTTCTGGGGCTTGCGGCGGCGGAGAAACGCCGGATAGTTCAGGCTGTTCTGCTCCTCCATGGCCTGCTGCTGGGCCTGCCACTGCTGCTGGGCGTACTGCTCCTGCGCCTGTTGGGCCTCCCGTGCCTTTTTCCGCTCGCCGTTTTTTTCCCTGACCAGCTCGACCATCTGCAAAAAGTCGAAATGAGTCATCAAAAGCACGCAGGCGATGCAGATCACGCCCAGCACCGCCACGCCGAAGGTCTTGCCCAGGAACATCCAGGCAGGCCACGCCAGCAGCATGCCCAGCGCGCCGCCGAACACGCCGCTGCCGGAGGAAACGCGGTAGCCGAAACGGATCAGATTCCAGTATCCATCCGCGTGGCTCAGAGGCGGGCTGTATTGGGTCTGATTGTACTGAACGCCATACTCCATCAGATTTTGACTTCCCACGGAGCTGAGCAGGTTGAAAATGCCCAGCACGCAGAGAAACAGCGCCAGCATGGCAAAATAGCTGCGCTTGGGCACGTTTTTCCCTGCGGTAAACATGCACAGCGCGCCGCCCCAGATGAGCAGCACGCTGATGCCGATGCACAGGCTTCCGCCGAGGCCCTGCATCACCTGTTTGATTTTTTCAAAGGCCATGCCCTGAACGCCGCCCACCACCGCCAGCAGGCTGACCACGCCCAGAATGCTCATAAAAATGCCGAGCCCGGCAAAAAGAGCCAGTGTACCCGGCTCATAGGCTTTTTGTTTTCCGTTTTGATTGGCCATGAATTTACGGTTCCTCCAAGCTCAGCACAGTTGAATACAGATAAGAACGCCGGTTTCGTCCGCGTACAGGCGCAGCTCATGCTCGCCGAAGCGGTATACGTCGCAGGTTCCGGCGGAAAGCTGATAATCGTAGGCCATGCTTTCCGTCAGGGTGATCTCTTCTGCAGGCTCGCCCAGCGACGACTGCCATTCCGTGCGCAGGCTCGTCCCCACCTTCAGACCGTACAGGGAGCCGCGGCGGAGCTGAATGCCCCGAAGCACCGAATGATCGTAGCCCGCCTGCATATCGTCGGAAATGAGATAAATATCCCGGAAAAGCGGCGCTTCCATCAGAAAATACCGTCCGCCAGGAAAAGCGTCCGGGGTGCGCACCAGCCGGTACTGCTCCACGATCTCCGTCATGGGCTGCCCCAGCGTTAACGGCAGCATGGGCAGTTTTCCTGCCGTCACTGCTTCTGCGATGGCCGTCTTTTGCTCGCTTGCGCTCCTTTCGGCGGCAAGCAGGCCCATTTGGGCGGGAATGCCGTCTTCGTCCGGGAGCCAGAGGCCGTCCAGCTCCTCGTAAAAGAACTGCACCGCCCCCGCCGCGCCGCTGGCAAAGGACAGCTGATCGGCGGGATAGTGAAAGGTAACGCCCCATTCGTCCATGGTGAAAGCATCCGTCGGCAGGGGGGTAACGGCCCGGTTGTCCATATACTCGGTCATTTCCCGGCCCAGGGATTCTTCGGCCAGCGCTTCCATCCGCCCCACGGCCTCCGCCGGATCCGAAAACAGCCGGTTCAGCGTCAGCCTTTCGCCGTCGGAAAGGGCATAGGTCAGCGCCGTTTCGCTCTGCTCCCGGCGGCTTCCAGGCTGTTTGGATTCAACGGTCAGCAGGGTGGAAAAAATCGCTTCATTCAAAAAGCTCTCATGCCCGGCCTGCAGGCTGCCGCCGGAGGCCAGCTTTACCAAAAGGGATGCAATGCCGCCGGACAGCACCACATCGTCATTGATCTTCTTTTGCACCGATGAAGTGGGGAGGCCGGAGAGCTGAGGATAACAGACGGTATTTTCACCCATCGTTGCGGAAACATCCTCAACCTTTGCGGTTTCCGCCTTGCTAAAGGCCACTCCGGAAACCAGCAAAAGAACCGTCAAAAGCGCTGCAAGCCTTCTGCGCATCCTCCGTCCTCCCCCTTTCTATATCGGCATGAAAAAGTTTGCAAAACTATTGTACCTTAAAAAGCATTCTGTTGCAAGTTTGTTACAAAATTTCTTCTCCTTTGACACGAATTTCCTGTGCCAGCATGGGCTGCAGCTGGACGCCGCACAGGGCGGAAGCCAGCGTTTTCGGGATCTGCGCAAAGTCCGCCACCAGCGAGCGGGGCTTTTTCACCGGATCGTCCTGCCGGAAGGGCACGAAGTATACGCTGCGCCACGCCATCAGCCGCCCGATGTTCTGGGCGGCAATGCCCAGCCCGTCGTTGGTGGAGATGGCCAGCACCAGCGGACGCTCGTTGCGTAGGTGGCTCTTGGCCCCCAGCAGCACCGGCGTGTCGTAGATCCCGTTCACCAGCTTTGCCAGCGTATTGCCCGAGGCGGGCGAGATCAGGTACAGATCGGTCATTTTCTTCGGGCCGATCGGCTCCGCCGCCTGCAGGGTGTCGATGGGCTCGTGGCCCGTGATGGAGACGACCCGCTCCCGCAGATGCTCTGCGGTCATGAAGCGGGTGTCCAGCCCTCCGGCGTTATGGGACAGAATGGGCAGGACCTCGTAGCCCCGCCGGACCAGTTCTTCCATCTGGGTCAGATTTTTCTCGAAGGTGCAGTAGGATCCGGTCATGGCAAAGCCCACGGTGGTTTTCTTCATAGCGTCCTTCCCTCCGTTTCCCGTCTGAGAAGAAAGCGGCAGGCCTTCTCCAGCGCCTCCGCCGCCGCGTCCGGCGCGTATTTTCCGGGCAGTCCAGGCAGGTTTTTTTGCCGCAGGCCCAGCTCCCGCGCCTCCTCCGGGTCAAAGCCGCCAGGTGCGCTGGCCAGCTCCAGCAGGATGCAGTTCCCGGGCAGCGCCGACAGCAGCTCCCGGTTCAGCAGCCGGGCGGGCGCCGTGTTCAGCGCCATTCGGGTTTCCCCGGCCAGCCCGGAAAACGCTTCGAAGGGACAGGCCCGCATGCCGTCGGACCGGGCCAGCTGCCGGGCCTCCTCCCGCCGGGCCAGCACCGTGACGCGCGCGCCCAGCGCGTTCAGCCGCCGGGCGACCTCCCGGCCGAACAGGCCGTAGCCCATCACCATCACCGGCAGCCCCTCCAGCGTAGCGTCCGTCTCCCCCATAGCGTGAAAAACCGCCGCCTCGGCGGAAATGGCCGCGTTTCGCTCCCGAAAGCCGGGAACATCCTCATACCGGCGCAGGCGCAGCTCCCGACCGCGCACCTCGTGCAGCGCCGGGGAGTCCTCCAGCCCGCCGCCCGCCAGCACCAGCGTCCCAGGGGCCGCTGCCCGAAGCAGGTTTTCCGGGTGAATGGACAGCCCCGTCCCCGTGGGGATCAGCCCGCCCCGCGCCGACCACGGATAGGGCAGCAGGATCGCGTCCGCCCGTTCGGGCCTCGCCGTCCGCTCGTCTCCTTCCAGAAGGCCCAGCGTCTGCACCTGTCCCCCACCCTGCTTCAGCCTTTGAGCCAGCCGGAGGGCCCGTTCGTCGCCCCCGGCGATCAGCAAATTCCACATCAATCAAAACCGCCTCCTGCCATGATGCCTTACAGCATCCTATGCGGGAGGCGGTTGGGGGGTTCATTTTTTTCGGGAATCAGACGGCGTGCTCCGTTTCTTTTTCCAGCAGGATCCTTTCGCCGCAGAGGGTCATTTCCACGGGCTGGCCCTCCAGCAGGCGGACGACGGCCTTGCCGGGCTTCACGTCCAGCCGGATCACCCGGCCCCGGTACTGGAACTGGAAGCCGTAGCCCTTCCAGCAGTCCGGCAGGAAGGGGTTCAGGCTCAGGCCGTTCACGGTGCGCATGCCCGCGAAGCCGTGGGCCATGGACAGCCAGCTTCCGGCCATGCTGGTGATATGCAGGCCGTCCACGGTGTCGTTATTGATGTTGTCCAGATCCAGCCGGGCGGTGCGCTGGTACATTTCCACGGCCTTTTCCCGGTAGCCCAGCTGGGCCGCCAGAATGCTGTGTACGCAGGGAGACAGGCTGCTCTCGTGTACGGTCATGGGCTCGTAGAAATCAAAGTTGCGGCGGATGGTTTCCGTATCGTACAGGTGATTGAGGAAGTACAGGCCCTGCAGCACGTCCGCCTGCTTGATGTAGCAGCTGCGGAGGATATGATCCCACGACCAGTGCTGATTGATGGGCCGTTCCTCGGCGGGCAGCGCGGAGGCGGGCTCCAGGTCCTTGTCGAGGAAGGTATCGTGCTGGACGAAGACGCCCAGCTCCTCGTCCTTGGGATAGTACATGCTCTCCACCACGTCCTGCATGTGCGCCATTTCGTTGGGCGTGATGTTCAATTCCGCCCGGCGGGCTTCCCCGGCCTTCTCGGCCTGCTCCAGAAAATAGGCGATGCTCCACGCGGCGATGCGGTTGGTGTACCAGTTGTTGTTGACGTTATTCTCGTACTCGTTGGGGCCGGTTACGCCGTGGATCATGTACTTGCCCTTCCGCTTGGAGAAGTGGCAGCGGTCGGTGTAGAACCGGGCGACGCCGCACAGCACGTCCAGCCCTTCCCTGACGGGATATTCCTCGTCGCCGGTGTAGGTGGCGTAGTCGAAAATAGCGTGGGCGATGGCGCCGTTGCGGTGGATCTCCTCGAAGGTGATTTCCCACTCGTTATGGCACTCGACGCCGGTAAAGGTCACCATGGGATACAGCGCGCCCTTCAGGCCCTGCTGCCTTGCGTTATAATACGCGCCGTCCAGCTGCAGGTAGCGGTACAGAAGCAGCTGACGGGCCACGTCCTGCCCGGCCACGGCCATGTAGACCGGCAGGCAGTAGGCCTCGGTGTCCCAGTAGGTCGCGCCGCCGTACTTTTCGCCGGTGAAGCCCTTGGGGCCGATATTCAGCCGCGCGTCCTCGCCGGAGTAGGTGCTCAGCAGCTGGAACAGGTTGAAGCGGATGCCCTGCTGGGCCGCGTCGTCGCCCTCGATGGTCACGTCGCAGGCAGCCCAGCGCTGCTTCCATGCGTCCACATGCTCCTTCTTCAAATCCTTGTAGCCCATTTCCCGGGCGCGGCTGGCCGCCTTCACCGCCATGGTCACCAGCAGGTTTTCCTCGTGATCCCGGTCGGTAAAGCACAGGGCGAACTTTTCCAGCGACACGGTCTCCCCGGCGGCGGCCTTGCCTGCGTAGGTCAGCTCCACGTAGCCCTCGTCCAGCTTGCGCTCCTTCAATTCCAGCTGGTCGGACCAGCAGCTCAGGCCTGCGGCCACGGCGAAGCGGGGCGCGCCGAAGGGATTCTCCTTCGTTCTGGTCAAAAGGGCCAGCGCGTCCTCGGTCTGCTCCTCCTGCAGCATCTCCCAGAAGGTCTCGTCATAGTTGCTGTCCAGATTGCGCACGTTGGCGTCCAGATAGGGCTTCAGGACAACGTCGGCTTCAAATTCGGGCGTGACGGCGTAATGAACCGCCAGCAGCTCCTTCTGGGCCAGCGACACAAAGCGCTCCGCCTTCACCTCGAGCTTGCCGTTGGGCGTCCACAGGGTGAAGCGGCGGGAGAAAAGACCCGTCTGCATGTCCAGCTCCCGGCGGAAGTCCAGCACGTCGGCCTTGGCCAGATCCAGCGGCTTACCGTTGATCTCCACATGGATGCCGTTGAGGCGCACCGCGTTGATGACCTTGCCGAAGTACTGGGGATAGCCGTTCTTCCACCAGCCCACGCGGGTCTTATCCGGGAACCACACGCCTCCGATATAGGTGCCCAGATGGGTATCGCCGCTGTAGTCCTCCTCAAAATTGCCGCGCATACCCATATAACCGTTACCGGTGGAGGTCAGGCTTTCGGACAGGCGCATTTTGTCAGGCTCAAAGCCCGTTTCGATCACTTTCCATGGATGGATCTCGTATGCCATAAATCCGTTCTCCTTTC
>CAKUCE010000005.1 GCA_934643535.1 uncultured Clostridia bacterium
ATGGTTTGCAGCAGCGTGCTTTGCGCATAAGTAAGAATCAATGTCCCATATACCTCTTGCGTATACAAATTCTGCACACGGAATGCCTGATGAAATACATTACCCAGATATTTTTGCTCATATCCGTCAGCAAAATAGTGAATACCCGATTCCTCCGCACAGGTATTGACAATGCGCTTCAGCATCCGCTGATTTGTTTCACCAACGCGGTTGCCAAAACCTACATCCCCCTTGTCAGGGCGGTTACAGTTATGACGCCTTCCATTTTGGGACACGTAGCAGATATTGACCACATCGGCACTGTTTTCCAGATAGCGGTTCATCAAGCGCAGAATATCAATGTTGGATGCCTCCGATGGGGCCGCCTTCGCATCTTCCTCAACAAGATTGCGAAATTCTGCATCCACAGCAAAATTGAGCGCTGAATTGACATACTGTCGCAGGGTAATATCAACCAGCTGACGCTGCCTGTCAAGCAGGTCTGTTTGCATCTCCTTGGCCAGCGTAACGGCGCCTTCCATGCTATATTGCAGCATCAGGCAAAATCCAAGCAGCAGGATACCAAGCATTACCAGCAGGACAGTGCCAATCTGTACCACCAATTGAATATAGCCTTTTTTCCCTTTTCGCATGATAGCGACGCCACGCATACCAGTCTTTACTGCGCCAGAGGTTAGTCCGCCAACGATATAGCGCTGCATAAAGATGAACACAAGTACAACGGGTAATACCAAAATCATACCATATGCCATCAGATAGTTCCAGCGATAGCCATACTTTGTTATGTACTTGTGAATATTCGCCGTCAGAGGCCGCATCGCTTCGTTAATATTGAACGTCATGGAATATGCCAGATCATTCCAGCCATGCAGGAAAGTAAATACCATGACGGTAATCAGACCGGTCTGAATAACAGGCACCATAATTCGGATAAAGGATGTGAAAGCGTTGCAGCCGTCGATCTTTGCCGCATCATCCAGCGATTTTGGCAATCCAAGAAAGAACGGTCGAAGCGTGACCACAATAAACGGAATGGAGCCAGATGCCACCGACATAGCCGGTGCCAGATACGAATTAAGCAGTCCCAGCTTGGAAAAAGTCAGGAACAGCGGGGTCAGCAGCAGTGAGGACGGGATCATCTGCGATACCAGAAACAGCAACAGCAGCGCGGACTTTCCTTTCATGCGGAAGCGGCTCATGCCATAGGCTGCCGGCAAACCAAGCGTAACCGAAATGGTCATGGCCGTTAATGCAATGAGTAAGCTGTTGCGCAGCGAAGAGAAGAAATCGCTGCTGGTTAACTGATCCATCCAGGGCTTGCTTGTCGGCGACATGGGCCACAGCGTAATACTCGTTATGAGCTCCATATCATCCTTGAACGAACCAATCAACATCCAATATACAGGGAAAAGGTAGACTATGCCGATCACCAGCGCGAGTATGCACAGCATAATATTTTTTAATCTTGCTTTGGTGGACCTCTCATGGATAACAACTTTCTCCATTTACTCCACCTCCTCTTTGCGCACCAGGAACAGATAAGCAAAGCCAACGCACATCAGGCACACGAACAGCACGACGGCTACAGCGGCACCGAGGGAAAAGTTGTACTGTGAGAAGGATAGCTTATAGGAGTAGGAAGATAACACCTGTGTTGCATTTACCGGGCCGCCATTCGTCATGATGTAAACCAAATCGAACACTTTGAAGGTATAGATGAAGCCCAGCATCAACACGGAAACAATAGACGACTTCATCAGCGGCATCGTGATATTGCAGAAACACTGTAGGCTATTGGCACCATCAATGGTCGCAGCTTCATACGTCGTCTGGTCAATGGAAGAAAGGCCTGCCACCAGCAGCATCATGTTAAAAGGAATACCGACCCAGCAGTTGGCAAGCGTAACAGCCCAGAGCGCATATTTTTCTGAAACCAGCCAGCCAATTGGCTGACTGGAGTGAATGAATCCCAATGCTGCCAGCGCCGCATTTATAACGCCCTCCGATGTACTGGTTGCAAACAAATTTTTGAACAGAAGACCGGTTACCGACATGGGCATCATATAGCCCATGATTAGACTTCCACGTACCATACCGGATAACCGAAACTTCTTGTTAAAGAAGAGAGCCAACGCAAACCCGATGGAAAACTGAATCACAAGGCTGCGAATTGTAAACTGAAAGGTGTGCTTCAGCGCATCCAAAAAAACCGAATCCGAGGTGAACAAATACACAAAATTGGAAAGCCCAACATATTTAGCACTATTATTCTTAAAGGACATTACGTCCATATCCCTGAATGACAAATTAAAGTTATAGATCAGCGGATAGATGATCATCGCCGCCATAAAGAGTACCGCTGGCAATACAAAGCAGTATCCGGTACGCGATTCCCGATTGACGCGGAACTGTTTTCCTTCGCTCATTGTCCGATCCCCCATATTCCTTTCCAGAATAGCAAGTACAGACCCCCTGCAGCATGGGCTGCGTAGAATATCAGGGGGGATGCAGCAGGTACCGCCACATCCCCCGATGTTATTTTTTGCTTTTATCGGGTTACTTCGCGTTGATTTCCCTCACGGCGGCGGCAGCATCGGTCATAGCCTGCTCAGGAGTCTTGACACCGGTGAAGGTTTCCTGCAAGGCTGTATAGATGGTGCTGGAGATTTCAGGCCAACGGGGATGCGGACCACGAGCATAGGCAACGGAGAGCGCTTCGGCATACATACTGTAAACCTCGTTCTTCGTCCAGATGTCTCTCATGGCAATGGAGTCCTTGCGTGCGGGGAACTTGCCGGCGCGGTCGCAATACTCGGCACGGATTTCAGCGCTCATAAACCAGGACAGGAAGGTCCAAGCAGCTTCACGGTTCGCGCCAGTGCAGATACCAAAATTTTCGCCGCCCAGCACGGTTGCAGAATACTTGTCATGAGGAATGAGCGCAACGCCATAGTTCATCTCCGGGTTGGATTCTTCGTTGGGCTTGATGCGCCAGGGACCCACAACCTGCATGGCAGCCTTGCCGGCCAGGAACTGCGCATTGCTTTCGCCCTGATTCCAGTTGATAATGTTCCGGGACATATAGCCCTTTTCAATCATTTCATTCAGGAACGAAACCGCTTTAATGGCTTCGGGCGAATCCAGCGTATCCAGCGTCGCGCCGGTGGACAGCAGCCAGGGCAGGAATTGGAAGGTTGCTTCCTCAGACGCAGGCATAGACACCACCATGCCATACACATCATCTTTGGTCAGCCTGGCGGCAGTATCCATCAGCTCATCCCAGGTTTCGGGTACCTTCTCGATCCCTGCTTCTTCGAACATATCCTTATTGTACATGAACGCCAGGCAGTTGGAGTTGTCCGACAGTCCATAAATACGTCCATCCAGCATGCAGGTGCTCAGAGAACCAGTAAAAAACTGATCGCGCTCGCCCCAGGCGTCCACCAGATCCGTGATATCCTGGAACACGCCCATCGTGGTGAAGGACGCATGGTCAGGGTTGTCAACCATGCCGATGTCGGGCAATTCTCCCGATACGGCACCCATCATATATTGCTTTGACAGATCGGCACGGGCCACAAAGGTCGGAACCACCGTGATGCCCTGCTCATTTTCAGCGTTGAACCGATCGACCAGATCCTTCAAAACTGCTTCTGAATCATCTGAAAAGTAATGCCAAAGCGTGAGGGTAACCTCCTCCTTTTCGGCCAGTGCCATTGGCATGAGTCCAAGAAGTAACGCCAACACAGACACCAATGCGAATACCTTTTTCCACATAGTTCATTTCCTCCTTTTTTTCACAGCCACGCTGTGATCAAGCTGTGATTAAAGTATAGGGGAAAAACATATGAATTCAACCCGAGGATTTTCACATTGGCGGACAAACGTAAGGAAAAATACATTGTTGTATATAGCCCGATATGCCCGTAGAGTCCACATTTTCTGGGTTGACCTGATTAAAAAGCCATCTGTTTGCTTCATTTGAGTGCGTTGGAAAAGATAAATTGTGTAGGAGACACACCTGTTTCGGACTTAAAAATTCGACAGAAGTATTTGCCGTCCGGGTAACCTACATATTGAGCAACTTCTGCCACGCTCATATCATTGCTGCCAAGCAGCTTTTTCGCAATTTCGATTCTGTACACACGCAGATAGGTGGTAAAACTTTTTCCTGTATCTCGTTTGAACAAATAACTGAAATACTGAGGTGTGAGGCGCAACCGTTTGGCTGTTTCGTCCTGACTGAGCTGTGTGACATAGGAAGTTTCAATAATCTTAATTGCCTTCATGACACAGGGATGGAGGAATGCGGAAGACTTATCCTGAAACGAAGCCTCATTGTCACCTTCGACCTTTTCATGCAGATGCTTCTGCGCTTTTTGTACACAGTATTCAATTTCTTCCGGCACGATAGGCTTTGTGATGTATTCCAGCACACCATACCGCACGGTTGCCTTCGCATACTCGAATTCTTCATAAGCGCTGATGATAACTACGCTAACATCATTGGATGCTTCCCTGATGCGCGAAATCATATCAATCCCACTCATGCGATCCATTTTAACATCTGTAAACACAAGATCAGGCTTTAGCTTCTGCACCAATTCATAACCTTTTTCACCATCACTGGCTTGAGCAATGACAGTATGTCCGCCTTTCATCTCTTGAATAATCGACACCAGGCCTTGCCTGGCTCGCACTTCATCCTCTACCACAATAATCTTCATGTTTTTCATTCCTTGCATTGATAGTTTAAAACAAATTTTTTCAATCCGCAAGCAGCCAGATCATTCGTATTCCCTCCTTGGTTACCCCTAAAAAGCTTTTTTCTTTACCCACTGCTTTTTGTATTTAATAATAACTCTCAGTAATGCGTCCAGTCATTTTTGGAAACCGTCAAACAATGGCGCCATTAGTATACACATTCATTCTGCTCATTGCAACGAGCCAGGGGAAACGTGTTTTTAGTAGAGCTGCACTCTATCTTTGACTAAGAGCAAAAACAAAAGAGAACAAAGGACAACCATCTGGTATAGCAGCATTGCAACAAACCAACCGAAAGGAGCCTCGAGTTTCATGGAGTGTATAACACGGGATAGGAAATAACGCAGTCCATTCATCATGTACGTCCTGAAAGATGGAACGGATAAAGCCAGCGAAAGTATAGGAATTAACGTTCCTATATTTATTTCCGACAAAAAAATTGATAGAGGTATCGAATGGTTGGCATGCCGATCCAGACAGTCCCACAGCTATCCGAACCAGTATATAGAAGACGAACTGAAGTTCGTCCGAAATATGCAGCGAAAATATCCAAAATCGGGCGTCATTGAGCTACTGGCACGGCTGCTGCCGGAAAAAGCCCCAAAATCCAAAAAGAAGTACACGCCAAAATTTTACGGGTGCAATGTCCCGGACAGCACTTTTAGATCGATATAAATGTAGTTTTGTCATCCACACACTGCAGCGGCTTCCATATATGGCACTGGCTGCCGCTCATTTTATAGAAGGCCTCATCACTCCCGGTGGAAGCTGTTTTTATTGCTTCATGATCCCTGTTTATACATGGGATCATGAAGTCAAATTTATAGAAAGAGACAATGCTGGATACATTCAACTCATTACGCCTAATGCAACCAACGATGACTATCAAATTATGCTGTTTTCAAATGAGGATATTGCTTACTTCTTTTGATTTGAATGGCCAAATTACTTCATCCATTCTGAATCAATAGATTCGGACAAGGTTAGTATACAAAACCTATTCAAAAAGAAAAGGTCCTGGCAGGACAGATTTTAGGGAATAATTCACAAAAACCTGTAGAGCAGCTCGCTGCGGAACATGCTGTTGCACTGCAGGCCGAAATTTAATACAGAAGCAGCCAGCGCCTGGTATTATTGAGCGCCTCAAAGGAGAAATCGTTGTTCTGTTCGTACTCGGCAATTACTCCGGCGGCAATCTGACTGTCTATCATAGCGGAGGAAACATCATGCTGGCACGGATGCAACGTTTGATAGAAGAGTGCTTCCATAGGGAGTGCAACCGGTCGTAGTGGGTGCAGCTTCTATCAAAATTATGATTATTTGCCATCAAGCTCCGATGCCACAATGGTTTCCGGATTTTCTCTATCCATTTTTTCTTTTCCGTTATTCCCCGTTTCACCTGTACACGACTATGTTTTTTCTGCCGTCGTGCGGCAGAGCCTGTGATGTTATTTCCTGGCGCTTGAATAGTGGGGCAAAGAGCTCCTACCCACAGGAGCCATTGTCAGATACCCCTTTATTTTTTGCCTGCCCGTCCATTTTGCAGCGGCAAAGTGCTATTTTCACTTCCACCGTTTCCAGTCCGGCGCGTTGATCCGTGCTTTCGCTCGCCCTGCCTGGCGCAATGCGCGCAGCACGGCATAGGCAAGCACGCGCCATGTTTCCCGTGCAGCGTTTTTCCAAAGGATGCGGTCATCGGAACGACCATTGCCCATGCCCAGAAGCTCTGCATTTTCCACCTGCAGCGTAATGGGCAGATCATGACACGCGTCGTATGAACATTGTGCTGAAGCGGTAATGGAAAGCTTCTTTGGTAGCTTGAAAACGGAATGCCTGTATCGCTCCCACTTCTCCTCTCGTGCCGAGGCGTTGCATTTCGTTGCTGAGTACATCGATTTCTACAATTTTGAACGTATCCCACTCAAAAACGGTCTTACCCCGATTGGATTCGAGGTAAGACCGCATCAAATATACTGATTCTGCCAACAGTGCTTTTTTCTTCTCCAGTCCGTTGTCCGGGCAGCGCTTCAATTTCAAATAGTCGATTCTTTTTTCAAAGCGCAGCAGCTTCGGTCAGCCCTTTACGGCGCTGTCCAGCGTGCCCTGTACAAAGTACTTCTGAAGGACCAGATAAACCACGATGGTAGGCAGGATGCCCAGCAAAGCGCCGGCGGCGGCCGCGTTCAGGTCGGTGCTGCTCTCGGAGAAGAACTGCTTGATGGTCAGCGTAATGTTGTACATCTTCGACTTTTGCAGCACATAGAGCGAGAATGCAAATTCGTTCCACGCGCCGATGCCCTTCATGATGATGACGGAAACCGTCACCGGTGCCAGCTGCGGCAGGATCACATGAAAGAAGGTCTGCAGGACGCTGGCGCCGTCGATGGCCGCCGCCTCATCCAGCGCTTCCGGAATCGCCGTAATGAAGTTCCGGTACAGGAAAATGGACAGGGGCAGACCGAAGGCGGCGGTCACCATGATGATGCCCCAATAGGTGGAGATACCGTTAATGGACACCAGCAGGGAATACATGCCGACTACGATGGAAAGGGCGGGGACCATCATCATGGACATGACCACGTTCATGACGAACTTGTTGAAGCGGTTCCGATTCCGGGCCAGCGGATAGGCCGCCAGACAGCCGGCGATGATCTCGATCACGATAACGCCCACGGTGATGATCGCGGTATTTTTGAGGGCGTTGAGCAGGTTGCCGCTCTTGATCGCCTTTTCAAAGCTGCCCAGGTACAGCGACTTGGGAACGGAAAGGCGGGGGCTCAGGTCCTGCGGGGATTTGAAGGCCATCATGATCACCGCATAGATGGGCAGCAGATAGATCACGATCACAATGGCGCTGATGACATATTTCCACCATTGATTTTTCCGAAGGAAGGTGTTGCCTTTCGCTTTCATCAATACTGCACCTCCTTCTTGGAGAAATACCGGTTCATCACGTTGGAAATAATCATGATGAAGATAAAGGTGAACACGCCGATAGCCGCGGAATAGCCGGCCTTTTCAGCGGAGAAATAACGGTTGGTAATGTAGGTGGCCAGCGAATGGGAGGAGAAACCGGGGCCGCCGTTGGTCAGGGCCACGATCACGTCGTACAGCTTGAGGCTGCCGATCAGGTTGGTGACGACGCTGGTCTGGATGGAGGGCATCAGCAGCGGGAGGGTGATATGGACGAAACGCTGCCAGCCGGTCACGCCGTCCACAGCCGCAGCTTCGTAATAAGCGGTGGGAATGTTCTGCAAACCGGCCAGGTACATGACCATGCTGTTGCCCACGTACTGCCAGGAGTTGACCAGAGTAATGAAAAAGACGGAATAGAAGGGACTGGCCAGCCAGTCTTTTGGCTCCATGCCAACCACGGACAGGATGTCGTTCAGAATACCGCGGTTATACGTCAGGAAGAAATACATGATGTAACCCATCACCACGCCCGCGATCATGATGGGCATGTAAACGATGGTACGGACCACGCCGTTGCCGCGGAAACGGGTGTTGACCAGCAGGGCAAGCGCCAGGCCGAAAACATTCTGCAGCACGGTGCAGCAGACGCCGTAAATCAGGGTGTTGCGCAGGGACAGGCCGAAATTGGCGTCCTTGAACATGGAAATATAGTTGGAAAAACCGATGTAGGTTTTTACCTTCCCGTAGCCGTTCCAGCGCATCAGAGAAATCTGCACCGTCTGGATAAAGGGCCAGGCGACAAAAAACAGCATGATGGCAAGGGCGGGCAGGTAGAACCAGTTCATCTGCCGGTAACGGCTTTTCATTGGCACATCACTCCAAACTGGACGAATTCAGACGAGAGAAAGAAGGAGGGCGGAACCCTGCCGAAGCGAGGTTCCGCCCTGGAAAGGATTCAGGATCAGTTGCCGTCGGCCTCGAGCTTCTCCAGGTAAGCGGTCTTGCAGTAATCCACAGCAGCGGCCACACCCTTTTCGGTGGGATCCATCACGACCATGGTGATGGTCTCGCCCATGGTGCCCCACATGCCGTTGGGGAAGTACTGACGGTCGAACAGGTTGGTGTATTCCACCACGTCGGCAAAGTCGGTCTGAGCCTTGCGGAACGCGTCGATGGCATAGTCGCCTTCCACGGTCACATCAGCGTAACCGGGCAGAGCGCCCAGCTGACGGCACATCTTTTCCACATTCTCAGGACGAGAGCAGAACTCCACGTACTTGGCGGCAGCTTCGTACTTTTCGGTGTCCTTGTTGATGCCCAGGCAGTAGTTTTCACCGGACATGAAGGCCATGCCTTCGCCGGAGTAGGAAGGATAGGGCATGAAGCCCAGGTTCGCGCCGGGCACATATTCGCGGGCCCAGGTGATGTTCTGAGCGTGACGCCAGAGGAAGCCGCAGTCGCCGGCGCCGATGGCGGTGCACTGAGCAACGGTATCAGCGGTGGTGAAGTCGGTGTTGATGTAGCCCTGGTTGACCATGTAGGCCACTTCGTTCATCACGGCCACGCCGTAGGTTTCCCAGTCGAAGGAACCGTCCAGCAGAGCGGCGCCCTGATCGAACTTGTTGCCCTTGGCGGTCAGCATGGCGGAAGCGATGGCCGCGAAGAAACCGGCAGCGTTGCCGCTTTCCTTGCCGCCCACGTACACGGGAACCTTGCCGGTCGCCTTGATCTTTTCACAGGCATCATAGAAATCCTGCAGGGAGTGGATCTTGGTAGCGTCCACACCGGCGGCTTCCAGCACGTCGATATTGTAGATGCAGCCGCCCATGGACAGCGTCATGTTGCTGGCATAGATATTTCCGTCAGCGCCGGTCACGATGGCGGCGGCGGAAGGATCCATCCGGGCGATGAACGCTTCGTTGTTCAGGGGAGCCAGATAATCGGAATAGCGCTTCACAGCCCATCCGTGGGTTTCCCACACGTCCGGCAGGTCGCCGCTGCCCATGCGGGTCTTCATAACGTTTTCATACTCGGAGCCGGGAGCGATGATCTCGACTTCGATGCCGGTTTCCGCGGTGAACGCTTCGGCGATTTCGGTCAGTACAGCCAGGTTGGTGTCGGTGTAGGTGGTTTCGACTTCGATGGACTCGGCGGCAAACGCGCTCACGCAGCCGAGGATCAAGGTCAGTGCCAAGAGGGTAGCCAGGATTTTCTTCATGAGAGAAAACCTCCTTTTGAATTTATAGCAAGTCTCCTTGGAGACTTTCCTAACGATAGAATAAAGGTGCTTATGGCATGCAATTTGCCAGAACGAACATATCACGGAATTAGTATATATGAAAAATCACGAATTTCATATCCGTCAAATAAACGAATTTATAGTCCGTTTTCTCACTCTGCCGGAACGGTCAGCACCACTTTGCCCGCGCTGCGGCCGCTCTGCAGAAGCTCGTGGGCCTCCTCGGCGGCGGTAATGGGCAGCACCTTCCACACGGTGGGACGCAGCTCGCCGCTTTCGATCTTCGGCCACACATCCCGCACCAGTGAACGGAGCAGCTCCGCCTTGAAGGCGGGCGTGCGGGCCCGCAGCGTGCTTCCGATCAGCCGGATGTTGCGCACGTACAGATTTTTCAGATTGACCTCGGTCACGTCTCCCGCCAGCGTGGCGATCATGATCCAGCGGCCCCAGCGCTGCAGATACGGCAGACATTCGCCCATGTTCCGACCGCCCAGACAGTCGATGGTCAGATCCACGGGATGACCGGCGTCCAGCTCTTCCCTGAGCACCTCCGCGATATTTTCCTTGGGCGAGATCACGACCCGGTCGGCGTGCAGATGTTCGATCTCCTTCGCTTTTTCTTCGCTGAGTACCGTGGTGATCACCCTGGCCCCAAAGGCCTTTGCCATGGGAATGACCACGCTTGCCAGTCCGCTGGCGCCCGCGTGCATCAGCAGGATGTTTCCGCTTTTCAGACCGCCTTCGATAAACAGGTTCAGATAGGCGGTGCAGAAAGCCTCGGGCATGGCCGCGGCCTCCTCCAGCGTGCAGCCCTTGGGCACCGGCAGCAGCATATCGTAGCGCACCGCCGCGTACTGGGCGTAGCCGCCGCCTCCCAGCAGCGCGCAGACCTGGTCGCCTACCCGGAAGGAGCCTTTTTCCGCCGCTTCCTCGCCCAGCGCTTCCACCACGCCCGCGATTTCCAGACCCATCCACTCCGGGCATCCGGGAGGCGGCGGATAATCGCCCGCCCGCTGCATCAGATCCGCCCGATTCACCGCCGCGGCATGGATCTTCACCAGCACTTCGTCCGGCCTGATCTGGGGATCGGGAACGTTGTCCCAGCGCAGGGACTGATCGTCGTTGACAAGAATCGCTTTCACAGGATGATCTTCTCCTTTATATCTACAGGATAGCCGCAGGCCGCCAGCGTTACGTTCTGGAGCAGGGCTTCATATTCGTAGGAATAGGGGTTTTCCTTCTCGCCGCGAACCATGGCGGCAAAGTCCATCAGCAGCCCGTCATGCCGGTTCCGCATGGGTTCGGCCCGGCAGCTTTCGTACATATCGGCATACAGGGCGTGCTTCGTCAGGGAGGGAAGGGACAGCTTCATGGGGGACATGTCCTCAAAATGATTGGTTTCCAGCGGCTTGATCTCAATGCTGCCCCTGTCGCCGCAGACGACCAGCTGGCGGCGGCCGAAGCCGTTGACCTCAAAGGAGGACACCCGCACGGTGGAAACGCCCTTCGGGTATTCCATGACGGCAAAATCATGATCGTTGACAGCAATGCCGTCCAGACCCGTCTGCTTCAGAAAGGGAACCACCCGGTCCGGAACGCCCTGAAACAGCAGCACCAGATCCACCATATGGCAGCCGAAGGTATGCATGGTGCCGCCGGGGAAACGGGCCAGCCATTCCCGGATCCAGCGGGGATGCTCGGTGCTCATCACCGCATCCACCTGAAGGATCTCGCCCAGACGGCCCTCCCGCACCCATTCCAGCGCTTTTTTTACCGCCGGATTGTACCGGTACATATAGGCCATCTGCACGGTCAGCCCCTTATGCTTGGCGGTGGACAGCAGCCTCCGGAATGCGGGAACGTCGTCGCCGCCCGGCTTGTCCATGTGAACATGCAGCCCGGCGTCCAGACAGATCTGGGCGTACCTGGGCATCAGCCAGTCGTCGGTTTCGATCAGCGCCGCATCCACCCCGGCGTTCAGGGCCTGCTCCAGCGTCATCCGGGGAATATCCGGATACATGGCCTTTCCCTCCGCCATGCAGGGGGTATGGGGATCTTCCTCCTCCGGAGCCACAATGCATACGGGCTCAAACACCTCGGGCCGGGCCATGACGCAGTCCAGCTTCTGATGACTGTGCATATGCCCCAAACCTACGTGGGCGATACGGATCCGTTTCATGGCCGCTCTCCTCCCAGCTTCGTCCAGTCAAACAGTACGCCGATGGGGAAAGGCCCGAATCCGTCAGTCGGAAAACGCTGCCTTCTTCCATCACGTTGTAGCGGTTGTGCTTGCCGAAGTGACAGATCACCCGGTCGCCGGGGGCAGCTCCTTCTCCTGCAGCGCCGCGACGCCCGGCTTCAAAAACAGAACGCTTTGGTTCTTCATCGTTTTTCCTCCTGCTTTTTGTCCATGCCTGCATTGTAACGTGGCGGACAAAAAGCGTCGAGAGAGGATTTTCCGGCGTCGGGGCACAATTCTCCAAAAATGAGAGAAAGGCGACGGGCACGCGGCTGTGAACGTTTGCTTAAGCAGCTTTATCAAACCATTTTTTGGCCGGATGCGCAATTCCATCAAGCGCTGAAAGAGGGTACTTTTCCGCTGGCCGCTTTCGCTTTTCCTTTTCTGGCAAGGCTGCGCTTTCTTTGCGCTCATAGAAAATACGCTTTGTCCTTAAGAATATTTTATCATCGGGTTTTCCCTGCCTGCAATGGCATATCCTGCGGAGGGGCATGGAAATAATTGCTGACTTTTCTGCGGATGTGTAGAATCGTACCCCCAAAGGAAAGAAACGGATATTGCGGGAGAAACGCTTTGGGCGCTATAATCAGGCCATGCAGCATACGCAGCGCAGGCCGTGTTCAGACGGAGGAAAAGAACATGGGGATCTTTACGGAAAAAACGGCGCTGGTCACCGGCGGCGCGGGCGTCATCGGTTCTCAGATCGTAACGATGCTTTATCAGGAAGGGGCCAATGTGGTCTTCTGCGACTGGAACGAGGAAGCGGGCGCACGTCTTACGGAAAAGCTGGAGGGCGATCCGAAGCGCCTTGTGTTTCTGCCCTGCGACGTATGCCGTTCCGAGGAAGCCCGCCGGGTAACAGACGCGGCGGTGGAGCGCTTCGGGCGGCTGGACTTTCTGGTGACGGTCGCCGGGGGAAGCACCCGTGCCAACGGCCGCTGTTTCTATAAGCAGGCCGACCGCATTTCCAACGCGGAGCTGGCGGAGCGCTGCTTTCTCAGCCCTTCCGCCTTTTACAGCGCCTTCAAGCAGGCCACGGGCTGTACGCCGGTGGAATATAAAAACCGGCTGAAGGTCCGCATGGCCATGGAGCTTCTGATGAATACCAGCGAAAGTCTGGAATGCATCTGCCGCCGGACCGGTTTCAGCTCTCCGGCGTATCTGCGCCGGGTCATGTACCGGTATACCGGTCGGAAACCCCATGAGATCCGTCAGGGCCGGGGCGCGCTTTGCTGAGGTCAGCAAAAAAGTGCCCCTCTAAAGCGATTAAGGCCATTGCATCCCTCCCGGGAAAGAATTATGCTTAAAGCACATTCTGACCCGGGAGGGAATTTTATGCGTTTTGAAAACAAATGCGCCATCGTTACCGGCGCAGGCAGAGGCATCGGCCGGGCGGCGGCCCTGCTCTTTGCCAGAGAAGGGGCCAAGCTGGTAGCCGCCGACATCAACGGGGAAGGGCTAAAGGAACTGGAACAGGAGCTGAAGGCGGCCGGCGCCGAATACCGGCTGGCCGTGTGCGACATCAGCGACGAGGAGACGGCCCGCAGGCTGGGCCGGGAGGCGATCGAAGCCTTTGGCAAGGTGGATATTCTGGTCAATAACGCCGGCATTTACCGGGATCAGTTAAAACCCTTCGTGGAACAGAGCAGCCAGCTCTGGCGAAGGAAAATGGAAATCAATGTGCTGGGCATGATGTATCTGACGCAGGAAGTGCTGCCCCAGATGATCGAGCGCCGCTATGGAAAAATTGTCAACGTCGCTTCCGTGGCAGGGGTTTACGGCCTCCGGAACATGGTGGATTATTCCGCTACCAAGGGCGCGCAGATCTCCTTTTCGCAGGCGCTGGCCAAGGAAGTGGGCCCTTACGAAATCAACGTGAACGCCGTATCCCCCGGCAATATCAACACGTACGCCGAGTCGCCCCAGCTGTCCTATTTCGGCCGCTCGGGAACCTCGGAGGAATGCGCGGAGGTCATCGCGTTTCTGGCCAGCGACGCAGCCCATTATGTATCCGGCCAGAACTACGTCGTAGACGGCTGCCGCAAAACGCTGTAAGGAGGAAGACTTCGATGAGGCCCTCTTATACCCGTTCTTTTCTGGAAACCGGAAAGCCGCTGCTGGCGGTGATGATTGAAAACACCACCGAACGGGGCTGCCTTTCGGATATGCGCATCGCGGAACACGACGGCGCGGACGCTTTCGCCATTGATTACGCCATGATCGACCCCGCCTGCCGGGAAGAAGAAGCCATGAAGCGGATCATCCGCTCCACGGGGCTGCCGGTGCTTCTGTACACCTATCGCAACTATCATCTGGAAAACGCTACGGACGAGGAGCGGGCCGAGCTGCAGCTCCGGGCGGCCCGGATGGGGGCGGCCTGCTGCGACGTGATGGGAGATCTGTTCTGCCCGTCGGAACGGCAGCTCACCAACGATCCCACGGCCGTGCGGAAGCAGAAGCGGCTGATCGAAGAAATCCATCAGGCAGGAGCGGAGGCGATGATGTCCTCGCACCTGAGCGAACCGGTCGGCGCTCAGTACGTTCTGGATCACATGTCGCGCATGGTGGACCGGGGCGCGGACGTGGCCAAGCTGGTGGCTCAGGCCAACACCCCCCGGGAGCTTGCCGCCGCCATGGAAACGGCCTGCGTGCTGCAGGAGCGTCTCCCCGTGCCCTTCGTTTTCCTGTGCAGCGGCAAATATGGACCGCTGCAGCGGTATGGCACGGTCATGCTGGGCGGACTGCTGACCTTCAGCGTGCCCCGCTATACGGAACGGGTGCTGGGCGTACAGCCGCTGACCTGCGACGCCCGCCGCACGATGGACGAGCTGCTGCGCCGGACGGTTTATCCGGACTGAGGCTTACAGCGTCAGTCCGCCCGCAGCCCGGTAAGCGGAAGGCGTCATGCCCATGTACTTGCGGAATACCCGGCGGAAATAGGCGGGAGACGAGTAGTGCATCCGCTCGCTGATCCATTCCACGCTGGCGTCCCCGGAAAGCAGCATATCCGCCGCGCGGCGGATGCGCACCCGGTTTTTGTACTCCACCGGGGAAAGCGACGTTTCCTCCTTGAAAAGGTGGGACAGTCTGCTTTCGCTGAGCTGGCAGTGGGCCGCCAGCTCAGCCATTCGAAAGTCCCGCTCCCAGTTCTGCTCCATAAAGACCTGAGCGCGGCGGATGACCGGCCTGACCGGCTTCCCGGCGGGCAGCTTCGGCGCGATCTCCTGATACAGCTCGTAAAAGCCGGAAATGGCCCGGCCCATCCGGGCGCTGTGGTGATAATCGCCGTCGATCCGCCGAAAGACCGGCAGCCACCGCTTTTCGGGAAGCACCACAAAGCGGTCGCAAAAATCCAGAGGGCGATTCTGGGTAGCGCTGCTGCGAAGCACCCGCAGCCCCCGGAGACGGAAATAAACGCCGATGAACTCCACGGGGCCGTCGCTGCTCCAATAGGAACGATAGGGCACGCACTCCGGCCAGAAGATCACCTGACCGCTGTGGGCCTGCACCTCTCCCTGCGCGCTTTGCACCGTGACGCTGCCCCGTACCAGCAGGCAGAAGCAGCCGGTGGAACGGCCCATGGGATGCTCAAAGCTCTGAGGGCTGTCGTAGCAATAGGTGATCACGTCCAGGTAGCTTAAAAGGGGCAGTCCCGGCGGAAGCGAACGGACAAAGGCAGACATGGTTTCCTCCTTGCGAAGCGTCTCGTTTTTTTCGTATTATAGCCGCGCCCCGCGTTTTTTTCAACCGTTTCCTTTCGGGAAGAGGCTTCCCGGTTCTGATTCATCATATTGGCAGAAGGAGGAATCACCAATGAAAATGATTTTCGACGAATTTCAGGGAAAGACGGCCATCGTCACCGGAGCGGCTTCCGGCATGGGCCTTCTGTGCGCCCAGCGGCTGGCGGAAAACGGCGCCAACGTCATTCTGGCGGACGCTAACGAAGAAGGCGCTTCCAGGGCTGCGGTCGAGATCGTCCAGAAGGGCGGCTCCGCCGTGGCGGCGGCGGTGGACGTGCGCTTCTACGATCAGGTGGAGGCGGTGGCCCGGCTGGCCATGGAGCGGTTTGGCCGGATCGATATTCTGGTCAACTGCGCCGGCGGCTACTCCGCCCGTATCCTGAAGGTAGACGGCTACTTCCCCACCATGGAGCCTTCGGCCATCGACTGGGGCATCGACGTGAATCTGAAAGGCCCCGTCCACTTTGCCCGTGCGGTGGTCAAGCATATGATCGACCAGAAGAGCGGCGTTATCATCAACGTCGGCTCCACCTGCGGCACCGTGGGCAACAGCGCGCTGGATTACAGCACGGCCAAGAGCGGCGTCATGAACGGCCTGACCAAATCTCTGTCCCTGTACGGTGCGAAGCACGGCGTGCGCTGCTGCTGCGTCACCCCCGGCCCGGTGCTGACCCGTCCCTCCATGGCCGGCATGGCCACGCCTCTGGGGTTTGCCGCAGAGCCGTGGGAAGTGGTGGACCTGATCCTCTACCTCTGCTCGGACAATGCCCGCTCCATGACCGGTGCGGAATATCTGGTGGACGGCGGCCGCAGCGCCTCCGCCCTGGACGCGGCGGGATATTGAGCCGTTTCCGTACCCAAGCCTGCCGCAGCATCCCTTTCTGCGGCAGGTTTTTTGTTATACCGCGGCTCTTTTCCGGTTTTCCTATCCACAAGTGGCCACCGGCACAGAAACCGCGGTGCCTGACTGTTTCTTGCTTTCCGGGCGTGCATTCGGTATAATGCAAAGGTATTTCCCGATTTTGATTTTGCTGTTGCATCGTTGGAAAGAAGGGTTTTCCATGCTGTTTGAGAATGTTTCCATTGGCGTGCAGCCCTGCGCCGCCTCCTTCACGGAAGAAAGTCCCGTGCTGTGCTTTCAGCCGGGGCGGGTGCTGCTGGGGACGAAGGAGGGCGTTCCCTGTCTGCCGCTTTACCGGCAGGTCAGGCCGCTTTTGCCGGAGGGGACTCCGCTGACGGAGCTTTTGACCGTGGACGGTCAGGCCATTTTTATGCCCGATCCGCTGGGGGACGCAACGGTTCCCGAAGGGGATGGGCTTTGCTACGGGCCGGTACGGCTTTTCCGGGAAATGGACTGCCGCTCCGGCGCCGCCGTGACCGCCGCCCATCATCTATGGCAATGGATGCGCCGGAATCGCTTTTGCGGCGGCTGCGGAGGACGGATGAAGCACGACGCGGCAGAACGGGCCCTGCGCTGCCCCGCCTGCGGGCAGGTGAACTATCCCATGATCGCTCCGGCGGTCATCGTGGCCCTGACCTGCGGCGATTCCATCCTTCTGGCGAAGAATGCCAACAGCGCATGGAATCACTACGGGCTGGTGGCGGGCTATGTGGAGGTGTGCGAGACGCTGGAGCAGGCCGTTCGCCGGGAAGTGATGGAGGAAGTCGGCCTTCCCGTCCGCAGCCTGCGGTATGTAGGCAGTCAGCCGTGGGGCGTGAGCGGGTCGCTGATGTGCGCCTTTCAGGGAGAAGCCGACCGTTCTCTGCCTTTGAAGATCCAGCGAAGCGAGCTGGCCGACGCCAAATGGGTATCCCGGGATCAGCTTTCCGCACCCGAACGGACGGTCAGCGTGGCCCTTGAAATGATCGAGCGTTTCCGACAGGGAAGGCTCTAAGAAAGAGAAAGAGAGCGATGCAGAAAAGCGTTCCGCATCGCTCCCTTTCTTTTTATCCCCTCAAAATGGCTTCCAGCCGCAGAAGGGCGTTTTCGGCGCAGCCCTCCTGCGGGGTCAGGCCGCCCTTGATCTGCTGCTCGTAATCGAGCAGGCTCTCGTAGGCTTCCTTCAGTCGGACCCGGTCGTAGCGGCGGGCCTGCTGCTGGGTGCGGCCCACGGCAAAGGGCGGGATGCCCAGCAGCGAAGCCTGGCTCTGCTGGGGCGCGCGCTCGTCCATCAGGCAGCGCATGTGGTACAGAATGCGGTATTGACGCAGCAGCATGGCCAGAATGCCGATCCGATCCTCCCCGGCCCGCACCATATCCTTCAAAAGACCGAAAGCCACGTCGTTCCGGCCTGCCACCTGCGCGTCCACCATCTGAAATACCGTGCATTCCGTGGACCGGGTGCAGATCGCGTCGATGTCCTCCTCCGTCACTTCTTCCCGGCTGGCCAGATAGGAGGCCAGCTTTTCCATTTCCTGCTTGAGCAGCGCCGCATCCCGGCCTACGGTGAAAACCAGCTTGTCCGCCGTCCGGGGAGCCATCTGCTTGCCCATCCGGGCCATGGTCCTCCGGGCCCAATCCGCGCATTCCGCGTCGCTCATGGGGGAAAAATCCACAATGGCGTTTTTCTTTTTCAGCAGCGTGTACAGCTTCTTGCGCCCGTCTGCCTTGCCCTTGACAAAAAACACCACGCAGGCGGTAGGCGGGATGCGCTCCACATATTCGGCAATCCGGGCGGCCTTGTCCTCGTTTTCCGCCTTTTTTCCGGCGGTCAGAAGACTGCATTCCCGGATGATGACGATGCGCCGGTCCGCCATGAAGGGCAGCGTCTCGGCGGCGGCGATGAGCGCGTCGGCCTCCGGGTCGGTCAGATCGGTCAGGTTCAGCTCCTCCAGCCCGGCGGGCAGCAGCTTTGCGCACAGCTGACGCACAGCCTGCTGCTTGATGTATTCCTCCGTACCCTCCATCAGGTACACAGGCTGGATATTTCCTTTCTTGACCTGCTCAAAAAAAGCGGTATGGTTCATTCAATGCCTCCCGGTAAGGATCGTAATTTGTAGGGCTGCACACGCAGCCGTCCGTTTTTCACAAAGAGGGTCACATCGCCGCTCTGGTCGGTGCGCAGCACGGGAATTTTCTGTGCGGCCAGCCGTTCCAGCGTTTCCGCGCCCGGCAGGGAACGGCTGGAGGACGTGCAGCTGATCAGGGCCAGCCTGGGTCTGACAAAAGCGAGAAACGCTTCTCCGCTGGAATCCCGGCTGCCGTGATGGGCGACTTTCAGTACGTCGCAGGGCACGGCGGCATAACGCTCATAATAGCCGGTCAGGTCGCTGGTATTGAGGATGACCGCGCCGTCCAGATCAATGCGAAGCACCAGCGGCAGATCGTTGGCATTCTGGCCCCGGCGGCAGTCCCGGTCGGGCCATTCCACCCGAACGGCCGTTTTATTGTAGCGCAGCTCGTCGCCCCGCGCAAGGGACGTAATGGGAATGCCGCGTTCCCGGGCCAGCGTCAGAATGGCCAGCGAACGCTCGTCCAGCCGCTGTTCCTCCGCGTTCCACGGCACGTAGATCTGATGAACCCGAATGCCCGCGTCCAGAATTTCGCTTAGCCCGCCGGCGTGATCCAGATGCAGATGGGTCAGATACAGTGCGTCCAGATCGCGGCCCTCGGCCATCAGATAATCAATCACGGCGGAACCGTCCGCGCCCACGTCCATTCCGATGGTCTTATCCCCGTCGAAGAGCAGCGCCGCATCGGCCTGTCCGACGGAAAGCTGAACATAGCGGGTCTCCGGCGGCCTTGTCAGCCATGTGCCGCCTGCGGCAATCAGGACGGTTAACAAAATCGCCGCACAACGATGCAGCGGTTTCAGCCGCACCCGGAGAGACAGCAGGATCAGCAGAAGCGGCGCGGCCATCAGCCAGAGCGCCGACGGCTCCGCCACGCGGACGGACGCACAGGGCAGTTGGGATAACAGGGAAACCATGCCGGTGAAGCCCTTCGTCAGCAGGGCGGATGCAAAACCCACCAAAGCGCCCATCCCGGGAATCCACGAGCAGAGCAGCGTGATGGCGTAAAGAGGCACCAGCAGACCGATCAGCGGCAGCAGCAGGACGTTGACCGCTACGCCGTACAGGGGCAGCTGATGGAAATACAGCGCCGTTGGCAGCAGTACGCCCAGCTGCGCGGCCAGCGAAACGCACAGGCCCCGCTTGATCTGGTGGGCCAGATGCATCAGCCGGGCACGCCATTTTCGGCCCCGAAAACGCCCGTGCGCTTCCGGCCAACGGCGTTCCGCCCAGCGCTGCCAGCCCGGATTCAGCAAAAGGATCGCGCCCATGGCGGAAAAGGAGAGAACAAACCCGGCGGAATCCGCGTCCAGCGGCCGGAGCAGCAGCACCACGATCATGGCCGTACTCAGCAGGGAGAGAGGCTCCGGCTTGCGGCTCCAGCCCTGCGCCAGAAGCCCCAGCAGGAACATGACCGAGGCCCGGAGACTGGCGGCGGAAAAGCCGGTCAGCCAGCTATATGCCAGCAGAAACAGGGCCAGCAGTCCAAAGCGCCGCCTTCGGCCCACCCGGAGGCGGCGAAGGAGCGGCAGCAGCGCCGCCGCCAGAATGCCTGTATGCAGGCCGGAAACTGCCGTGACGTGGGCGATGCCCAGCATCCGAAAGGCGGCTGTCTCGTCTTCGCTCATGCCTTCCTTGTGGTTGAAAAGCATCGCGGAGGCAATGCCCGCCTCCTCGCCCATGACCCGGCTCAGGGCTGCGTTCAGGCTGCGCCGCACCCGGCTCGCAGCATCCTGCGGGCGGGCGCTCTCCGGGGTGTTTCGCACCTCCACGCCCCTGGAAATGGCGATACCGAAGGACATCCCGTTTTTCAGCATCCATTGGCGGAAGTCGAACCGGGGCGCGCCGCTCCTGCCGTCGGGGACATAGACCCGCCCCTCAAAGTGCAGCTCCGCGCCGTCGTACAGCTCCGGCGGCTCCTCCTCCCCATAAAACAGGGAGCAGTAGGCGCGGCCCGAAACGCTTTCGCCATTCAGCCGAATGTCCGTCAGGGTAAAGGTCAGACGGCTGTCCGAACGCAGCTTTGGCTCGCCGTAAACAACCCCGGCGATGTTCTCATACGTGCCCGGCAGCGGCGCGGCAGGCTCCAGCCGAGGCATTGTCCACAGCAGCCCCAGCGCCGCCGCGCACAGCATCAGCCCCGCAAAGCCCTTCCGGCCCGCCCAACGGGCAAGCAAAAACAGACCCGCGCCCGCCGCGGCCAACGCCCATGGCCACACTCCCCGCTGAAAGAACTGCGCTGCAAAACAACCGGCCCAAAAGGAAGGGCCCAGCGCCAGCATCCAGCGGCTGCGTTCCATGGGCGCGATGCCGGACGGCCTCATGGAGTCTGCTTTTGCATCAAATTTCATAAGGAATTCAGAGGCTTTCAATCAGGCACACGGCGTGGGCCGTCATGCCCTTTTCCTCGCCCTCAAAGCCCATACCCTCGGAGGTGGTGGCCTTCACGCTGACCTGCGATACGTCCACGCCCATGCGCCGGGCCAGATTGGCCCGCATCTGGTCGATATAGGGCCGCAGCCTGGGCTTTTGGGCGACGATGGTCACATCCGCGTTGACGGGCCGATAGCCCGCCTCGTCCAGCGCTTCCATGACCCGATCCAGCAGCACGAGGGAGTCCGCGCCCCGGTAGCGTTCGTCCGTATCGGGAAAGAGCTTGCCGATGTCTCCCAGCGCCGCCGCGCCCAGCAGCGCGTCCATCAGGGCGTGCGCCGCCACGTCCGCGTCGCTGTGCCCCAGCAGACCCAGCGTGTGGGGAATTTCCACCCCGCAGAGGATCAGCTTCCGGCCTTCCACCAGCCGGTGTACGTCCATGCCATGCCCGATGCGGATCATGCCAGCGCCTCCTTTTCCCGGCGAAGGGTCAGAATGGCCTCGCCGAAGGCCATGTCCGCCGGGGTGGTCAGTTTCAGGTTTTCCCTGTCCCCCAGCGTCAGATAGACGGGCAGTCCGGCGTGCTCCAGCAGGGCCGCGTCGTCGGTGCCCAGAAAGCCGTCCTGTTCCGCCAACTCGTGGGCGCGGCGAAGCAGCGGCAGCTGAAAGGCCTGCGGAGTCTGCATGGCCCGCAGCTCGTCCCGGTTCAGGGTTTCCAGCACCCGCCCGTTCCCGTCGGCCCGCTTGACGGTATCCGTCACGGGGATGGCCGCCACGCCGGAGCCTCGTTCCACGGCGGACAGCAGGGCCCGCCGGATCACGTCCTCCCGAACCAGCGCCCGGGCCCCGTCGTGAATCATCACAATGTCCGTATCCTCCGGCAGCGCGTCCAGCCCGTGGCGGACGGATTCCTGCCGGGTGCTGCCGCCGGGCACAACCTTCTTCACGAAGGAGTCAAGCCCATAGCGGCGCAGGAGGGCGCTCATTTCGTCCATTTCCTCCGGTCGGGCCACCACGACGGCCTCCGCGCAAAGGCCGGTAAAGGGAGCCGCTGCCCGCACGATGGCGGGCACGCCCCGCAGCGTCAGGAAGATCTTGTTCTGCTTTGCTCCCATGCGGGAGCCGCTGCCCCCGCCCAGGATCACGGCGCAGGCCTTCATTCGCCCACGCTCCGTTCGGCTTTGGTCTGCGCGTCCTCTTCCAGCACCTGATACATGTCCTGCGCGTTTTCCTTGCGGACGGTCTCCTTGACGCTCAGGATCCTGTACTTGCCTACCCGGTTGCCGAAGCGGATCTCCAGCTGGTCGCCCTCCTTCACGTCGGCGGCGGGCTTGGCCACCCTGCCGTTGATGCTGACGCGGCCGCCGGAGCAGGCCTCGTTGGCCACCGTGCGCCGTTTGATGATGCGAGATACCTTCAAAAATTTATCCAGTCTCATAGCAGTGAAATCCTTTCTTTGGATGAATGATTGCGAAAAGGCGCAGGGACAATGCCCTGCGCCTCAGCTTGTCAAAAAAGCTCGCCTGCGGCGATCTTTTTCGCCAGAAACTGTCGGTAATGTTTTCAGCAAAGCTGAAAACTCCCCGCCCGATCGGGTGCTGCGCACGGCGAAACCTTGCAGAGAAATTTGCCGACCGCAGGTCAGCCGGTCGATACGAATATAGTCAGAGGGGCTGCGACCCCTCTGACAACTCCCCCGAAGGGGTTTTTCGACAGTCTGAAACGCAGAGCCAACACCCTGCGCCTATTATGTTCGTCCCGAAAGGCCTGTTTTCCTTCTGGACGACGGTTCGTCCGTCCGAAATCAGGCTTTCTTCCTGCGGCACAGCAGCCATCCGGCGGCGCACGCCAGCAGAAGCAGCGCCCACAGCACGGGCTGAGCCGGGTCGCCGGTGGTGGGCGGCAGGCTGAACACGGCCAGCGACGCGGCCTCGGAGGTCAGGGAGCATCCGTCCTGATCCTGCACGATGCAGCGGAACAGGGCGGCGTTATCCTCCGCCCTGACGGCGGCCATGCGGTACTCGGCCTGATTGGCTCCGGGAATGTCCGTCCACTTGCCATTGGGATCCATCCGCTGCCAGCGGTAGGCGTAGGGCTGTTTGCCTCCGGAGAGCGCCACGCTGAACACGGCCTCTTCCCCTTCCGTCCGGGACAGGGATTCGGGCTGCTTCAGGAAGCGCAGCTCGTTGCCCAGCGTTACGGTGCGTTCGTTGTCAAAGGAAGAGAATTCGTTGCCCTCTTCGTTATCCGTCAGCAGGAAGGTTACGTCTCCGCTGTCCTTTCCGGCCAGCAGCAGGTCGGCGGGCAGATCCAGCGTGTAGCCGAAGTCCCGGTCAATGGCCCGCATAAAGGTGTGGCTGAAAACGGTTTTGCCGTCTGTCGTGACGGTCAGGGTCGGCGCGATGGTGCTGTCGGTCTGGGAACGGCCCACGATGCTGACCCGCACGTATTCTTCGCCGTCCGCATCCACGTAGGGCTGGCAGTCCAGCATCAGGTCGCCCTGACCCACGCCGATCTCCTTCATCGTATCGTCGGCGCGCGTATTTCCCCGGCCCACGCCGATCTGGCCGGGCGCGTTGGTCACGGCATAGCCGGTCACTTCGCCCGTGGGCTGGGCGCAGACCTCGTACAAGGCCGTGTTTTCCGCTGCATTGGCCTGCGTAACGGCGCTTCCCTGCACCAGCCTGGCATACTGCGTCATGGCGTAGACGGCTTCCAGCTCGGCGGTCAGCGCAATGGTTCCGTCCCAATCGTCGGGAATTTCGATGGCCGCTTCATAGGTATGAACGCCGCCGGGCATCAGAAGATCGGTATGGAGCGCCTCCTCCACCCTCTGGCCGTTGTCGCCGGTGGTGGTCACCAGCCAGCTGTCGCCGTTCATATCGTCATAGACGTTTTCCAGCCGGGTAACGGAATAGCCGGGGCCGTTGGAGGCAAACAGGCTGTTCACGCTGTTCCGGGGATTCTGGCAGTCCACCAGAATCTGCTGAACGACTTTGCTGCCCTGCTTGATGGTGACGCCGAAGCGGGAAATGGGCAGGTTGCCCGTGTTTTTCACGGAGAAGAGCAGGCCCGCGCTTTCGCCCGCGGTCACGCAGGGATCGCTGGAAGCCACGCCGGTAAGCTCGGCGGCGATCTTCAACTCGAACTCAAAGCGGATCAGGCGGCGGCTGTTCACGGCAGATTCGTTCAGCGTTTGGGCCTGTTCCAGATCGGTGGTGTAATAGCCGGTGCCGTCCGGCAGCAGGTGAATGCTGGCCGGGTAGTGGGACAGCTCCACCAGCGTAAAGGGTGCGCTCATGGTCTTGGTCTTCCGGTCGAAGCGCACGCACTTGACGCGGTAGCGTTCTTCCTGCTCGGCGTTGTCAGGGTCGGGAGCGATGCTCTCCGTCCAGTACAGATAATGAATGCCGTACCGGGAGCCGTCGTTCACGTGGGCGGTCTGGAAACGCTGGGCGTACAGGCACACGTCGTAATCCCGCACGGTAAATTCCTTGTTTCCCTGACGGGTCGCGCCCATCAGCCGGTAGCACTCCGAGCCGTCCTCCGCAAAGCCTTCCTTCAGGTAGAAGACGAACTCCCGCGCGTCATTCACGTCATATTCCACCATGTTTTCCACGAAGACCACGTGGTCGTCCAGAGCCCGCTTGGTCTTGTTCAGGTGGACGGAAAGCTGCTGCTTTTCGTTCAGCCAGTAATAGCAGGAAAGACTGGGGTTGGAGCCATTGGAGCCTGTGATATAATCGCCGTTGAAGGTGGCGTTGGTGGGAGTGGCGGAGGTCATCCGGCGCACGCCCTGCACGTTTTCGATGCCGTCGGGCGTGGGGTCGTAGGTGACGTCATAGGCGGTAGAGGTCTGGTCCAGATCCATGGAATGGACGGCGGTGATCTCGCCGCTCTTGATGTCCTCCCGGGCGCAGGACGCGTTCAGGAACCAGACAGGTTCGACAGCTGCGGTGGCGCTGTTGTGCCGGACAAAGTACACGATCGGGGAGGACAGATACCGCGCGGCGTTCGGCGTTTCCGTTACGTGGGGCGCGTATTTTTTCATCGCCAGCGAGCCGTTCTGAAGCTGCAGCACCGCCAGCGTCATGGTGCTCTTGGAGGGGTGATCCTGTCCCTCGGTGAACACGCCGCTGAGGACGTTCACCGCCACCATATCCTGATGGCTTCGGACGGCGAAGGCGTAATCGGACGCGGTGCCCGACGGGCCTCGCTGGGCGTCGCCGCCCACGGAGGGATAAATTTCGCCGTGCCGCGTGGGGTCGTCCAGATTGTACCAGATCAGCTTGGACTGACGGCCCGTTGCCTGGCCCGTGGGGGTGATCCACAGGCCGAAGGTGGCCTTTTCGGAACCGGACTGCAGGGTGACGTACTGAATTTCCTGCGCCAGCGCGTCCGTCTGCTTGAACAGCTGCTCCTCCGACGTGGGGAATACGCCGGTTTTTCCCGTGCCAGCCGGGGGAAGCTGCTTCTTTTCGGGAATGTTGACCCCGGCGGGAAGGGCGGTGAGCAAAACAGCGCCGTTTTCCGCTCCGTTCGCCGCGTTCAGGGTGCTTGTGCCGTTGGAGGAGGCGCTCCAGCTGCCCTTCCAGAGCGTTCTTTTCAATTTGAGCAGGATCATCTGCGCCGTGACCTCCAGCCCGAAGCCCATGGTAACGGACGCGCCGCTGCTCTTGCCCAGCCGCAAAAGCGGCTTGATGTTGCCATAGAAACGGACGGCGAGGCTGAAAAAGTCCTTCACGCCCACGCCGCCGCTGACGCCCAGCTCCGCCAGAATGGCGATGGCCACGCCGGTGCCGAAGTCCAGCGCCATATTGGACATGCTGGGCCAGTCGGCGGTAAAGCCGATGCTGAACGCCGTGCCCAGCGAGAAGGTGAAGTCCATCGCGCAGAAGCAGGGAATGGCCCAGATCATGAAGGGATAGGTATAGCCGCCCTTGAAGGCCATCTGCACGCCGGCGTTGCCCTTCAGACCGACTTTTTCCTTCAGACCCTCGGTGGTCATCACCTCGGTGATGCGTCCCTGCAGGGCGGCGAAGGGCGTGAGCATGGCCTTGACGTTGCCGAGGAATTTGGCGGGCTTGCTGGCGCCCTGATTCTGATACACCTGATTGTTGACCGCGTTGGCATCCCGCTCGCCCTCCCGAGCCGCTTCGTCCATGCGCTCGGTCTTGTCCTTCAGGCTTTCCTTCTTCCAGCTCAGCTCCTCGCTTTCGAAGGTTCTGCCGTAGGCGTACTGGATGTATCCGCTGGGGTCGATGACCATCTGGGATTTGATAAACGGCAGACTCAGATTCATCTGCAGGTCGCCTACGAAGGGCGTGTCCGCCGGGAACTGGAAGCCAAGCCCGCCGGGCGTGAAGCTGATGAACTGATCGTTGTTGAATACCGGCTCTTCCACGTAGGCCTTTTCGATCTTCAACTGGGTCTGGAAAGTGCGGTTGTAGCCCGTGGAGGGGATCTCCGCCCGGATGGAAACGGTGGAGCCGGGAACGATCAGGCGGCAGTATTCGCCCACGAAGGTGGTCGCTTCGCCGCTGGTGAACTTCCGCATTTCTTCCACTTCCTGGGGCTTTCCGTCTTCGTCGTAGGTCTGATAGATCAGGTACAGAGAGCCGGTCAGCACCTTTTTGCCGGGGTTGGTGAAGATCACGTCGATGGTCTGCTGGGCGTCGTTTTTGGCGGTGTAATAGATGGTGTTCTGCTGCACCACGATGTCGCTGCCGTTATAGCAGGCCATGCGCAGGTAGGGAACGCCGGTGTATTTTTCCAGTCGGACGATCTCCGCCTGCCCGCCCCGCAGAGTGAGACGGCGCATTTCCCGGGTGTTGTGCTGGCTGTGGGTGACGACCACGTCCAGCGTGACCCGCCGGTTCGACGTGGGAACGAAATCCGCCACCAGGAAGGAGGCCAGTCCGTTTTCCCCGGTGGTGACGGTCTTCAGGGAACGGGGATAGCCCGTCGCCTGTACGGAGACCTGCGCGTCTTTCAGCAGCTTGCCCTCGTGATCCCGGATGATGAACCCGAACTGCTTGGTGGACAGCGTGACCACGCTGAAATCCACGCTGTTCCGCGCATCGATATGGGCCTGTTCTTCGTTGGTCAGGGCTTCGGCCTCGGCCAGCAGCTTTTCCTCGGCCTGCTGGGTGATGGCGCCGTCCGGCGTGTCCGCGGCCTGCAGCACGTTAAGGAAGTTCAGCTCGTGGGAATCGACCGCCTCTTCGTACTGCTGATAGTAACGAACCACGGTGCCGATGATGGTCTGCATTTCCGCCACATATTCCCGTACCTTGTCGGTCAGGCGGCGTTTTTCCCGCTGGGTCAGCTCCGCGTTCTCTTCCAGCTCATACAGGCTGTTCAGCACGGTCAGCCGGCCGGTTTCCAGACGGTCCCGGTAATAGTCCAGCTGATCCCGGAACTGGCGCAGCAGTTCCTCCACGCCCTCCAGCGACCGGTTGCCCAGCAGCTCGGATTTGTCCCGGATACGCAAAAGCAGGCTGCCCACCTCGTCGGAAAGCAGCCATTCCAGATATTGCTGAATTTGCAGGGCATTCATGGACGCGGCGGGGGTCATGCCCTTTTCCCAGCCCTGAATATCGCCTTCCATGGCGATCAGTTTCCGAGCCTCGTCCTTTTCCTGCTGGGTTAGCGGAACATAACCCTCAGCCAGAGCGGGAAGCTGCGCCGCCGCCAGCATCAGGGTCATGAGCAGACAAAGGATGCGTTGTATTTTTTTCATCCGGGGAGTCCTCCTGTTCATTTTGGGAGAGAAATGTTGTAACTCGACGCGGCGGAAAATTAAGGGAATGCGATGGGGCCAGTATACCAAAAAAAGGAAAATCCCGCAAGGATGGGATGTCCTTTGCCGCAAAATATTTTTTCCTACTGAGAAAAACCTTTTTGGGGAGTTGTCAGAGGGGCCGCAGCCCTTTTCGGCCCGCGCCGCAACAAAGGATGCGCAGCACCGAGGACGAGGACAGCCCTGAAAGGGCTACCGCAGTCCGAAGCCTGCGACGCGAAGCGGGGCAGGCCGCAACAAAGGGTGCGCAGCACCGAGGACGAGGACAGCCCTGAAAGGGCTACCGCAGTCCGAAGCCTGCGACGCGTAGCGGGGCAGGCCGCAACAGTTTCTGGCGAAAAAGATCGCCGCAGGCGAGCTTTTTGGACAAGCAAAAACGCCTTTTCCAAGGGGAAAAGACGTTTATTTCTTCTGTTTTTTGGTGGGCGGATAGGGCGTTTCCTGATCCGTCCGATCCATCAGATAATCCAGACTGGTATGAAAGTAATCCGCTAAAATGGTCAGGTCGCTCACAGAGGGCAGACGCTCACCCCGTTCGTATTTGGACAAAAGGCTCTGATCAATGCCGGTGGCAATGTGCAGCGCAACCTGCGTCATATGCTTTTTTTGCCGCAATCTCAGCAAATTCAACATACTTATCGCCCCTTTTTAGGGTATTATGTCATGTTTGCCGTTGACAAAAAGGACAGATAGTCCTAAAATACAAAGAAATAAAAAGAATATTCTGAGGTGCTGACGATGGATTATGATTATCTTCGGAGGCAGCTCCGGCGTTACCGTCTGGAGCGCCATATGACCCAAAAGCAACTGGCGGATGCCATGCATGTCAGTTGCTCGCTGATCGGCCATATCGAGCGCGGCTCCCGCAAGCCGTCGCTGGAGACGCTGGTTCGTCTGTGTAAGGTACTGGGAATTCCAGTAGATTCTCTGATAGCATCATAACATGCTCCAAAAGAAAACGGCACTAATTTTCCGATAAGATTCTTAAAAACGAAACGCTGTGCCATTTCTTTTTTGACGCAAAAACGCGGACACGACGCCACTCCCGTCCTGTCCGCGTCTTTGACGTGGGTTCAGCCCACCGTCGTGTCCTGGTCGTTTCCCGCCAGATTGAGCACCTGCGTCTGTAACTGCTCGAAGGTCAGTTCCTGATTGGACAGCTTTTCCCGCAGCTCCATCAGCTTCTGGTAATCGGCCTCGCTGTCCTTTACATGCACGGTCACGATGCTCTTATCCACCGCCTGCACCCGGGCCTCGATCATTTCCTTCAGGCGGTCGGTCAGGCCTTCCTGATACTGCGCGTCATACTCCACGCCCACCACGGCGATGGTGCCCATCACCACGGCTTCCGCGCTTTTCAGTTCGGAGAGCTTTTCCACTTCCTCCGACACCTGATCGCTGACGCGCTGGGCGTCTTCCACCGTGTTCACGCCGGCGGACGTTCCGTTGGCTTCCCGATCCGTCGCGGTGGGAGCGGCGCTGGGTGCGGGCGAATCCGTGGCCGTGGCCATGGGGGACGCGCTGGGGCTGACCGAGGGACTGGGGCTGGGCTGCACCATCGTGTCCGCGTTGCTGGAGCAAGCGGTGAACAGACCCACCCCTACCAGAGAGATCACCAGGAGAATCCAAATCCTTTTCAAAGCTGTTCGCCTCCTCGCGGCTATTGTGTGCAGAAGCGAAAGCGCCTATTTGCGACAATCATTGCCAGATTTGCCGGAAAAGCCGTAACGGGCCGGGTGCTGCGCACGGCGAAACCTTGCAGAGGAATTTGCCGACCGCAGGTCAGCCGGTCGATACGAATATAGTCAG